>JBGSNJ010000366.1:0-2846 GCA_041739715.1 Aestuariivirga sp. | reverse complement strand
GAGGCCACGCATGGATGACCTGCGATGGCGCCCCTTCCGGCCATCGCGCCCGCGGGCTAAGTGCAGCCGTCATGGCCGCCGCCACCCATAACGACAACCGCCTACTGGCGATCGCCTGCATCCTTGCGGGTGTCGGCCTCGCTTCGACCCAGGACGCCATCGTCAAGTCGATCTCCGGCGGCTATCCCGTCTACGAGGCGCTGATGCTGCGCTGCATCGGGTCCATCCCGATCCTCGGCATCTTCGTCTGGCGCGAGAAGGCGCTGGGCGAGCTGCTCGCGCCGCCGGCCCTCGGCCTGATCTTCGTGCGCGGCCTCATCCTGGGCCTGGCCTATCTCTGCTTCGTGCTGGCCATTGCAGCGATCCCCATCGCCAATGCGGTGGCGATCTACTTCACCATGCCCTTCTTCGTCGCCGGGCTGGCGGGCCCGCTGCTCGGCGAACGCGTGCGGCTGCACCGCTGGCTGGCCATCATCGCAGGATTCATCGGCGTCCTGATCATGGTGCGGCCCGGTGCGGGCGTCTTCGAACCGGCATCGATCTTCGCCCTGCTCTCGGCGCTGGGCTACGCGGTGGGGCAGATGATCGGGCGCCCGCTGTCGCAGCAGGTGAGCCCCGTCGTCATCGCCGTCTGGCAGAACCTCATCTATTTCGGCATCGGACTTGCACTGGCGCTGGCCTTCAATTTCGCCTTCGCGCCCGACTTCGAGCATCCCAGCCTCGTCTTTCTCACCCGCGCACTGGTGATGCCCAACCTGCCCGACCTCCTGCTCATGCTCTTCTCCGGAGTGCTCGCCGCCTTCGGCATGATGCTCTTCGTCAACGCCTACAAGTATGGCGAGGCCAATTTCGTGGCGCCCTTCGAATACTCGGCGATGATCTGGGCCGTCTTCTTCGGCCTGGTGCTGTTCAACGACTTCCCGGATGCGCTGACCTGGACGGGTGCCGCCATCGTCGTGGCCTCGGGCCTGCTCATGGTCTGGCGCGACCGGCAGCTCAATCGCGCGGGCGGGTAAAGCCTACAGCCCGAACCGCCGCCACAACCGGCCGGCCATCGAGTCCGGCGGGAAGGGAAGCTCGGCGTCCACGCCGCGGCGGGCCCAGATCGACTGGTACATGTGCATGAAGGGCGATGGCGGCGGCTCGCGGGCTTCGAGGAAGATGCCAGGAACGTTCCACCAGGCAACCGGATCGCAGGCCTCGACGGGCAGGATCGTGACGCCGTGCTGCGGGTCTTCGAGCATGAGGCGCGACAGGAGATGCGGCCCGCAGGCCTCGAAGCCGCGCAACTCGGGATCGAGCATGGCCACCGCGTCGACCGCGCGGTGGAAGAGATCGCCCGGGCGCGGCACGGGATTGGCCATGAAGCAATTCGTGACTTGCGTTGCGCCCTCGCCCGTGGCGCTGGCCTCACCATGGCGGAAGGGCCGGCGCTTCTCGGAGGCAACCATGGCCGCAACGTCGATCGCGGGATCCGGGCGCAGCGCCACTACGTCCATGTCGGCCCAGAGGCCGCCGCGCTCGGCCAGCACGCGATAGCGGAAGAGGCTGCTCAGATAGACCATGTTGGACAAATCGTCGTCGCGGGCCGGATAGATGTCATTGGCATCCGCCTGCGTCACGCCCATCGCGTCGGGCACGGGCGCATAGTGCCACAGCGTGACGCGGTAGCCTTGCGCCAAGAAACTGGCAAGGCTCAGCCGCGCCAGGCGGCTCAGGGGGCCGGACACCCACAGCATGTGAACGGGAAGCGACGTGAGCATGACTGCACCCTCAGACCGGATAGCCCGCCCAGCCCTTCACCGTGCGCAGGGCCAGCGCCGACTGGATGCGCTGGACGCCCGGCAGGCGCGAGATGCGCGAGCGGTGGATGCGCTCATAATCCGTGGCGTCGGTGGCGACAACCCGCAGAAGATAGTCGAACTGGCCACTCATGAGATGGCATTCGAGGATTTCCGGCACGCGCTGGACCGCCTTCTCGAACTTCTCGAAGGCCTCCTCGGTCTGGGCCGAGAGCGAGACCTCAACGAAGAACTCGTTGGCGAGTCCCAATGCTTCGCGGTTCACCGTGGCGGTGTAGCCGATGATGACGCCCGCCTCTTCCAGGAGCTTGACCCGCCGGTGGCAGGCGGACGGCGAAAGCCTGGCCTTCGCGGCGAGCTCGGCCACGGCCTGCTGCCCGTCACGCTGCAGCTCTGTCAGGATGATCTTGTCCGTCTTGTCCAGATCAAAGGATTTCATGCGAAGTTTCTAGCATATCTTCGAATGCAATTCCAATGCTGCACTGCTCCGGGCTTCTCTTCGAAAATTCATTCGAGCGGTTCCGGGGTATGTTCCGCACCATCTCAGGGAGGACTGAAACATGCTCATCGGCGTACCGAAGGAAATCAAGAATCACGAATACCGCGTCGGCATGACGCCCATGTCGGTGCGCGAAGCCGTGCGCCAGGGCCACAAGGTCTGGGTGCAGGCCAATGCCGGCGCCGGCATCGGCGCCTCGGACGCCGACTATACCGCCGCCGGCGCCATGATCATCCCGGCTGCCGCCGAGATCTTCGCCAAGGCCGACATGATCGTGAAGGTCAAGGAACCGCAGGCGGTCGAGCGCGCCATGCTGCGCGAAGGCCAGATCCTCTACACCTATCTCCATCTCGCGCCCGATCCGGACCAGACCCGCGATCTGGTCAAGTCCGGCGCCGTCTGCATCGCCTACGAGACCGTGACCTCGCCGCGCGGCGGCCTGCCGCTGCTGGCTCCCATGTCGCAGGTCGCGGGCCGCATGTCGGTCCAGTCCGGTGCCCACTGCCTCGAGAAGGCCCAGGGCGGCCGCGGCGTGTTGCTCGGCG
>JBGSNJ010000342.1:0-5060 GCA_041739715.1 Aestuariivirga sp. | reverse complement strand
CAGCGCCTGAAGTTCGTGCGAAGGCTCGCCCATCTGGGCGCGCGCGGCCGCCATCACGCGTTCGGCGGCCCGATTGGCCGCATCTTCTGCCATCTGGCTGGCGAAGGCGCGATTTTCCTCGAGGCCCTGATAGAGCTGATGGACCGCCTGTTCGATGGTCTCGATGGTGCCGAGCTGCTGTTCTGTCCGGCCGAGCCGCTCGCCGATCTCGGCGATCTGCTGTTCGAGATGGCCGACCGCCTGGCTGTCGCCATTCAGGCGCATGGCCTCGCCGAGCCGGTCGTCGAGGTCCGCGATGCGGCGTTCCAGTTCGGCGAACTGCGGCTGATGGCCATCGTCCTGGCCGGCGCTTTCAAGCTGCAGGGTCAGTTCGGCGAGCCGCCGGTCCATGTCGGCCAAGGGCCGCATGTCCGGGCCCTGCGCCACCCGGGCAGAGAGCTGCTCCATCGCCACGCGCAACGCGTTGACATCGTCATCGCTCGCCAGGCCGGTGCCAAGCTGGTCGATGTGCCGATTGATCGAACCGATCTCGTCGCGCAGCTGCTGCAGATCGCCGGCCGTGGCGGACTGGCTCACCAGCGTGGCCTGCGCTTCCTTGAGCAGCCCGAGAATGCGACCTTCGATGTCGCGCAGCTCATTCTGGGCGGCAATCACGGCCGCCGTCTGAACTCTTTCGGTTTCGCCCGCGGCCGCACTGCGCACGGCCTCGATGCGATCGGCCAATTGATTGAGCTCGGCGCGAACCACGTCCGGCAAGGCCTGCTGCTGGGCCTCCGACCGCTCGAGGCGCTCGACCAGGCCCGACATGCGGGCTTCCAGCGCCGTAAAGGCCGGCGCGGTCCGCAGCACGTCCTCGGCATCCGTATGGATGGCGCGCTGGGTCATCTCGGCCAGGCGATCCTGCATTGCCCGCAGGCTCTCGCGCGTCCGCTTGTCGCTCAGCTCCAGATGCTCGACGACATTGCGAATGGCCGTCTCGAGGGCGGAGAAGCCGGGAACGTCCTCCGGCTTCTCGTAGGCCGGTGTCCGCGGCGCCAGGGCGATCTGCCGGCCGAGTACCGAGAGTCGTTCGTTGACCGCCGTGAAGGCCTCGACCGTCTGACGCTCGTTCCCATCGATGCGGTCGATGATGCGGTTCAGCGCGGCACTGTCCTCATGGGGGGCGCGTGGCGCCTCATAGGGCATGATGGTTGCGGATTCACGCTCACGCTGGGCGAGGCGGGACAGCTGCTGGGCAATATCCTCAAGGCGAACCGTGGTCTCCTCGCGCCGCGGCACCGGCTTGCGGGCATCGCCAAAATATTCTTCCGCGGCGGCGGCTTCCGCGGGTTTTTCGGCCCCCGCTTCCTCGGATTGGTCGAGAATCACCGTGTTGAGCCACTCGCCCAGGGTGAGTCCGGCCTTCCGGGCAGCGTGCTTTGCTGCTTCGCGAACCTCCGGCTCGATGCCCTTCACGCTCCACGGGATGCCCGGTTTCATTGTGCTTTTCTCTCGTCTGGCCACCCTGGCACCACGCAAACCGGAGAATTGGTCGCGCCGGCCGGGCAGGTTTTCCCTGCCCAAAAGTTAACGGGTTTGGTAAATATTCGGTTAAGCACTTGTTCCTTCCTTGCGAATCCGGGAGGACGGGAGGCGGCAACGACCTCGCCGCCGGGCCGGAGTTCACGCAAAAACTCGCTGAAACGTTCTGTCGCAAACTTGCAAAACCTGCCGTTACGACGCTATGTAAAGGGTCTGTCGGTACGCCAATCACGGCACGAATCGCTGGAGGACGCAGAAAATGACCACAAGCGAAGCCAGAGACCGGTCCAACCGCGACCGCACCTACTCGATAACCGAGCTGTGCCGGGAGTTCGATGTGACCCCCCGTACCCTGCGCTTTTACGAACAGAAGGGACTTCTCCATCCGGCCCGGCGCGGCTGGACCCGGCTGTTCAGCTACCGTGATCGCGCCCGGCTGCAGCTGATCCTGCGCGGAAAGAAGGTCGGCTTCGCGCTGGAAGAGATCAAGGAGATGCTCGATCTCTACAATCTTCGCGACGGCCAGCTGACCCAGCTGCGGATCGCCTCCACCAAGATGCGCGAACGCCTCGAGGCCCTGCGCAAGCAGCGGGTCGAGCTTGAAGATGCCATCGCTGATCTGGAGCGTACCGTCGTGGTCGTCGACGGGATGCTCAAGGAGCGCGAGACCGCCGGCAACGCACCCAAGAGTGCCGCCAGCGCCAGCTGACCACCGCAACATATTGCCGATACCGTCGTCCGGGTGAATAGTCGCCCGGGCGATTTTGCTTTGCGAGGATCCCTTCCGGAATGGCATTAGCTTACATCGGCAACCGGCTTGACCGTTGCGCCAACCGGCGCTCCGACGCGGCGTGGGTGGAAGCCCAGCGGCGCGCGCCGGATGCGAAGATGGTTCACATCAACGGCGAGGGAACACTGGCTGCCGGAGGGCATCTCGTCACTGACCGGCCCGCCGGCGATGCGGCTCTGGTCGTCTTTCTCGGACGTGACGCAGCGGGTGCGCCCTGGTTCGCCTGCCCGTCAACCCTGACCGAGAACCTCGCGCCCCTGCGCAGCCTCGCCATGGAGAACCTGGTGCCCGCCGAGGAACTTGGCATCGCGGCCCAGGCCCGCGCACTGATCCAGTGGCATGAGCGCCGCGGTTTCTGCTCCAACTGCGGCGGGCGAAACCGCGTGGCCGACGGCGGCTACCGACGCCATTGCGACAGCTGCGGCATGGATCATTTTCCGCGGACGGACCCCGTCATCATCATGGTGGTGCGCCACGGCTCGCGCATCCTTCTCGGCCGCCAGGCGGCCTGGACTACCGGCATGTATTCGGCGCTGGCGGGCTTCCTGGAACCCGGCGAGACGATCGAGGACGCGGCCCGGCGCGAAGTGCTGGAAGAGGCGGGCATCACGGTCAGCACAGTCCGCTATGCCGCAAGCCAGCCCTGGCCCTTTCCGTCAAGCCTGATGATTGGCCTGATCGGCGAAGCGCTGACGGACCGGATCAGCCTGGACGACAAGGAGCTGGAGGATGCGCGCTGGTTCGACCGCGCGGAAGCCCTGATGATGCTGGACCGCACGCATCCGCAGGGGCTCTGGGCCACCAATCCCTATGCCATCGCGCATGAACTGGTGCGCCTGGCGCTTCAGGAGGATTGAGGCATCTCCATGCGGCGCGCGATCTCGGCGCGCAGCGGCGCGGCCTTGTAGACGCCAAGAATGCGCAGGTAGCTCGAGAAGAACTCGAGCTCTTCCAGAGCCAGGCGGACGTTGCGGTCGGCCGGGTGGCCCTCGATGTCGGCATAGAACTGGGTCGCCGAGAACTGGCCCTCGAGCTGATAGGATTCGAGCTTGGTCATGTTCACGCCGTTGGTGGCGAATCCGCCCATGGCCTTGTAGAGCGCAGCCGGAACATTCCGTACACGGAAGACAAAGCTGGTGATCACCGGCTGGTCTTCCGGCTCGGCATCCTGCGGCGTGGGCGAGAGGATGACGAAGCGGGTGGTGTTGTGCGCCTCGTCCTCGATGTTTTCGCGCACCACCTTGAGGCCATAGATCTCGGCCGCCAGCATCGTGGCGATGGCCGCGCGGGTGGAATCGAGGGACTGCGAAAGTTCGCGGGCGGCCCCTGCCGTGTCGGCGGCGACAACCGGCTTGAGGTTGAGTTCGCGCATGATCTTGCGGCACTGGCCGAGGGCATGAACGTGGCTGTGCACGGTCCTGACGGTCGAGAGATCGGCACCGGGCGCCAGCATGAGCTGATGATGCACGGGCAGGAAGTACTCGCCGACGATGTAGAGATTGGACCGCGGCAAGAGATGATGGATATCGGCAACCCGGCCCGCCACCGAATTGTCGATGGGGATCATCGCCAGCTGCGCCTCGCCATCCTTCACAGCCTGGAAGGCGTCCTCGAAGGTGCCGCAGGAGAGCGGCTCGCAGTCGGGATAGACCTCGAGGCAGGCAATATGGGAGTTGGCACCAGGTTCGCCCTGATAGGCGACTTTGAGAGTCATGCGGTCTTCCTCAGCATCTTGCGGGCGGTTTCGAGCTCGGCAGGCGTGTCGACGCCCAGTGGCACCGCATCGACCCGGACCACAACGATCCGCATGCCATTGTCGAGCGCGCGCATCTGCTCGAGCCTGCGGCCGGCCTCGCGTTCGGACACGGGGAGGGACACGAAACGCTCGAGGACGGGGCGGCGATAGGCGTAGACGCCGATGTGGTGCCAATAGGGTGGCGGGTGATCGGGACCGACCTGGCGCAGGAAGTCGCGGGCAAAGGCAACTTCCCGTTCCGCCGACAGCGGTGCGATCGCCTTCACGATATTGGGATTGTCGACATCCGCCTGATCCTCGATGCGGGCCGCGATGGTGGAGATGTCGGCCTGCTCGTTGACAAGCCCTGCGAGGCAGCGCTGCACCGACAAGGGATCGATGGTGGGCAGGTCGCCCTGGAGATTGACCACGAAGCTGAAGCGCCCCTCCGGATCGCGCAGCTCAAGCGCCTCGGCGATCCGGTCGGAGCCCGAGGGATGCGCCGGATCGGTCACGATGGCATCGCCGCCATGCTGGCGCACCGCCTCGGCGATCTCGATCTCGGCCGCCGCCACCAGCACCTGGCCGACATTGGCCTCCACGGCCCGCTTCCAGACGTGCAGGATCATCGGCAGGCCATGGATATCGGCCAGGGGTTTTCCGGGGAGACGGGTAGAGGCCATCCGGGCCGGGATCACGACAATGGTATTCTGGTTTTCGATCATGGGCTTAACCGAGGGCGCGGCAAATTGGTCAAGCGGTCTTTATCGTATTGCGGTTGCCAAGAGAAACAATTAGTTTCCGCGCCCGATCAGGGGCTTCAGGGGTTCGGATTCCTCATATGGATAGTTTTGAATTCAACAAGATTGCCGGCGCCGTACTCGGCACCGCGCTCATGGTGTTCGGCCTGCACGAACTGGCAGGCATCATCTATCATCCGCATGAACCGGAGAAGCCGGGCTTCGTGGTGGCGGTGCCGGAAGGCGAGGCGCCCGCGGGCGGCGAGACCGCGGC
>JBGSNJ010000271.1:0-14758 GCA_041739715.1 Aestuariivirga sp. | reverse complement strand
CTTGCCCGCAAGGCCGACGCGGTGCGCCGCGCCGTGGCACTGCATCGCGATCATCTCGGAGATCCGCTGGAAGTCCTGCGGCGGCTTGGCGGGCGAGAGCTCGCTGCCATGGCCGGCGCCATTCTCGCCGCCCGTCTCAATCGGGTTCCCGTTCTGCTCGACGGTTACGTTGCGACTGCGGCAGCTGCGGTTCTGCATGCGATGGATCCTGCCGCGCTGGATCACTGCCTCGCCGGCCACCGCTCGGCCGAGCCGGCGCATCGCCGGCTTCTGGAAAGGATCGGCAAGGAGCCCGTGCTGGATCTGGGCATGCGGCTTGGAGAAGGGTCGGGCGCTGCGCTCGCTGCCGCCATGGTCAAGGCCGCCATTGCGTTGCATACCGGCATGGCCACATTCGAGAGCGCCGGGGTCAGCGACCGCCAGGACTAGGCCGAAGCGGCCAGCGGTGCGGCGGCCGTCAGCATGCTGCCAATCTCCTGCGCGGAGACCGGGCGGGAGAACAGGAAGCCCTGGAACTGACTGCAGCCGGCGAGACGCAGCACCGACACCTGGTTCTCGTCTTCGACGCCTTCGGCCACCACCATGAGGCCCAGGGCGTCGGCCATGGCGATCGTGCCCTGCACCAGCCGCAGCGCCGAGGGGTGGCGGAGAATGTCGGTGACCATCGAGCGGTCCAGCTTCAGCTTGTCGAACTTGAAGCGGCGCAGATGGCCGATGCTGGAGAATCCAGTGCCGAAGTCGTCGAGCGCCACACCGACCTTCATGTCATGCAGGCGGTTGATGATGACATTGGCGCGGTCGGCATTGTCGATGATGAAGCCCTCGGTGACTTCCAGTTCCAGGCGGGTGGCCTGAAGACCTGTGCGCGTGAGCGTCCGTTCAACCAGCTCGGCGAAGCCGGGATTCATGAATTGCACCGGCGAGACATTGACCGACACGAAGATGTCCGGCCACTGCGCTGCCTGCTTGCAGGCCTCGGACAGGACGAAATAGCCGAGGTCTTCGATCAGCCCCGACTCCTCCGCGACCGGAATGAAGACGTCGGGCGTATAGTGGATGCGGTCATCCCGGGGCCAGCGCACCAGCGCCTCGACGCCCCGGATGCGGCGGCTGCGGGAATCGACGATGGGCTGATACACCACGGTGAGGCGGCCCATGTCGATGTGCTCCCGCAAGGCACGGGCGATGGAGCGGTTCTCGTCCCGCTTGTAGTCCAATGTCTTGTCATAGATGTGCAGGCGGTTTCGGCCAGCCGATTTCGCGGCATACATGGCCACGTCGGCGCGGCGGATGATTTCCTCGACGTCCGCGTCGTCCTTCTCCAGGTCGACAATGCCAACGCTGACCGATACCGAGGCCACCCGGCCGCCGAAGATCATCGGCTCCGACAGGAAGGAGATCATGTTGTTGGCGAGTTCGCGCGATCTTGCCGTGCTGTCTTCGCCTGTGACGATGATGGCGAACTCGTCGCCGCCAAGCCGTGCCACCAGTCCCATGTCCTGAGCCAGGTGGGCAAAGCCCGCCGCCACCGCCTTGAGGAGGAGATCGCCGATCTCGTGGCCGTAGGAGTCATTGACCTCCTTGAAACCATCGAGGTCGGCGTAGACCAGGGACAGGCCGGTCCTGCCGATGCGCGCCTCGTGGAGCCGGTCGGTCAGAACCGACAGGAGTTCACGGCGGTTGGCAAGCCCAGTGAGATCGTCACGCAGCGACTTGGCCACCGCAGCGGTCTGACTCACATGCGCGTCACGGAAGCCGCGCCAGCTGGTGTAGATCAATACCGCGATGACGAAGAGGAACAGCGCCAGCATGATCCGGATGACAGAGCTGTACTTCGACTTCAGGATGTCGCCGGGGCTGCGTTCCTCCCATGCCAGGGTTCCGATGCGAACGCCTGAAGGCGAGAGGATGGAGATCGAATCGGGTGCGTTGATCAGCGACGACGAGACATGAAGGTTCTTCAGCACGAAGCGGCGTGAGAGCTCGGCCAGGAGCTTGTTGTCCACCGTCTTCCCGAAAATAAGATAGCGGGCCTTGCCGTTGGGGATCTCGACGTCTTCGGAGGTGGGCAGGATGGGAGCGGCCGCCACCACATAGAGTTTATTGTCCTTGCGTACGATGCCCGATGTAACCTTGAACAAGGTCTCGTCTGCGGGCATTGGGGCAAGCAGCTCGAGGATTTCGGTGCCGTAGATGTTCTCGGCCGAGTCCTCTGTCTGATCTCCGTTGCGCGCGGCGTAGAGTGTCCTGCCGGAGCGTTCCACGAGATTCACGTGATCGTAGATACCGAGGGCGGTCGCATCACCCCAGGTGCCGTTCAGCCATTCCGTGTTGATGTCGCCATAGGCGTTTGCGACCGCATCATCCCAGACCGCATTGTCGTGGATCAGACTCTCAAGGTTCTCGAGCGATGAGTGGATCGCGGAACTGGCCGACTGCTTGGCATAGCCGGCGTCAAGCCGGTTGGTCTCGTCGAAGATTCCATTGACGATGTAAAGCAGGAGCGTCGCGATACCGCCTGCGGCGAGGATGCTGGGCACCAGTACTCGCGCGGCAAAGTCGGAGAGGAACGACCGTTTTGAGGGCATTGCGGATCCTGCAACTTAGGGTGTTATCGTAGCAGGATCCTGCTTAACGCCATCTATCGGCGGTCTAGCCCAAAGTGCGGAAATCACACGACAGTTAACCGGTTATTGCGATCAGTTTCCGCTGACTCTCGGTTGAAATACCTGGACTTGCTAGAACCTCTCCACGTGGTCCATCGAGGACCCGTCCTGGCGGGAAGGTGACGATCGCCTCGGTACCTTCGCCCGCTTTGCTGCGCAATTCCAGCGTGCCGCCATGGACCGACATGAGGCCCTTCACGATTGGAAGTCCGAGGCCGGCGCCGTCGATCGCCTTCTTGGTCGCCATGCTGCCACGGGAGAAGGCACTCATTGCCGCCTCGATCTCGTGGGGCGGAATGCCCGGTCCGTTGTCCTTGATCGAAATGAAGAGGCCGCCGCGGCTGTCGCGGTCGGCCTTCACATCGATAAGGCCTCCAGCGGGAGTGAACTTGATCGCGTTCGACAGGAGATTGATCAGGATCTGGCTGACGGCACGGCGGTCGGCCATGAGCCGCGGCAGCGTATCGGAGACTTCGACGAAGACCTCGATCTTCTTGTCGGCAGCTTTCATCAGGAGCAGGTGGTTGACCTCCTCGACAGCGATCAGGACGCTCACGGGTTCATCCTGCACGTCGCGGCGGCCAGCCTCGATGCGGGACAGATCGAGAATGTCGTTGATCAGCGCCAGCAGGTAGTTGCCGGAGTGATGGATATCGTCGGCATAGTCCTTGTAGGCCTTGACCGCGAGAGGGCCGAACATCTCGTGCTTGAGGATTTCGGAGAATCCCATGATGGCGTTCAGCGGCGTGCGCAGCTCGTGGCTCATGGTCGCCAGGAACTCCGACTTTGCCTGGCTCGCCTCTTCGGCGCGTTGCTGCTGCTCCTCGGCCTTTGCTTTGGCGCGCTGCAGGTCGGCGATCAACGTATCCTTCTGGGCTTTGAAGATCAGCATGTCGCGCGCAGTCTCCTGAAGATTGCGCGCGACCATCAGCAGGAAGGCTTCAAGCGCGACAATGGTGGCGCCGAGCGCAATGTAAAGAGGTTCCGCTTCCCAGACGCACCGCATCGCCACGCCGATGGTCAAAACGCCGGTGCCTGCGATCAGCACCGGCATGAAGCTGTTCACGATGAGGAGGCGGACGGCGATCACCACCATCACGGAGGCGATGAGGTAGATCTGCTGGCTGTGATTGGCTTCCGTCCAGAACAGGAAGAGCGGCAGGAACCAGCAGACGCCGGTCAGCAGCTCTGCTGCGGACATTATGCCGATCCAGTCGCGCTGCTCGTCGTAGCTGCGCTCGCGCTTGAAGTAGAGTTGGCAAAGGTAGGTCTGGATGGCCTGGCAGGCGAAGGCGCCGATCATCCAGACGATCACCCGGGACGGGCTTGCCCACTGCATCGCAGTGATCCCCAGCAGCAGGGCAAGCACCGGCATTGCCGGGGTGACACGAATCTGATTGCGAAGGAAGTGGACAAGCAGTTCCCTTTGCCAGCCGCTGCTTGGGGCAAGCGTCGACTCGCTGCCGGTCGAAATGCCCTGTGCGGGCGACTCCTGGCTCTTCATGAGAGCGTCCTCACCTGTCATGTCCGCCATGACCCGTCCCTTGGCATCGCGATACAGTCCAAATTCACCGCTACACCATAGGTCACTTTCGCTAATGTCGGCTTTGGAACACCGGTAAACTTTGAAGCAAACTCGCCTCACGGACCTGACGGATCAGATCCTTTCCTGCCGCATCTGCCGCGATAGGCCGATGGGCCGTGCGCTGCCGCACGAGCCGCGTCCGGTCCTCCAGCCAAGCGCAACGGCGCGGCTTATGATTGCCGGGCAGGCGCCGGGGACGCGCGCTCACCAGTCTGGCCGGCCCTTTACCGATCCCTCGGGCGACCGGCTGCGGCAGTGGTTGGGCGTCTCCCTGGAGGACTTCTATGATCCGGCGCGGACCGCCATCCTGCCCATGGGGTTCTGCTTTCCGGGGCTCAGCGCGAAGGGGGCAGATCTGCCGCCGCGCCGCGAATGCGCACTGGCCTGGCGTGGCGCCTGCATGGCGGCCATGCCCCAGGTCGAACTGGTGATCTGCCTGGGCGCCCATGCCATGCGCTGGCACATGGGTAACGCCTTTCCCGGCAGCATGGATGCCGCGGTGCGGGACTGGCGCAGCGGACTGGCGTTGTCGCCGCAGGTCATTGCCCTGCCGCATCCGTCATGGCGAAACAATGCATGGCTCAAGCGCAACGCATGGTTCGAAACCGATCTCCTGCCAGAGCTTCGAGCCGCTGTAAGCCGTATCTTGCCCGCGGCCCCGGTCACGGCTATGCGGGCCGCAGCACAGCTGGATGAATGACATGCCGCAGGTTACAAGGGACGACATCGTATCGGTGCTCAAGCGCATCGCCGCACCGGACGGGCGCGGCAATCTTGTGTCGGCCGGACTGGTATCGGAGATCTCCATACAGGACGGCACGGTGATGTTTGCTATCAGCACCGATCCGCAGCACGTCAAGACGATGGAACTCCTGCGGGCCGCGGTCGAGAAGGCCGTGGCGGCGATACCCGGCGTTTCCAAGGCAATTGTCGCCTTGACCGCAGAACGCGCCCCGCAACGCGAGCCTGGCCCCAGGGCCCAGGCGGCACAGCGCGGCCAGGCCGTGCCCGGCATCCGGCATATTGTTGCGGTCGCCTCGGGCAAGGGCGGCGTGGGCAAGTCGACAACGGCCATCAACATTGCGCTCGGGCTCAAGGCGCTGGGCCTGCGGGTGGCTGTGCTCGATGCCGATGTCTATGGCCCGTCCATGCCAAAGCTGTTCGGGTTGTCGGGCAAGCCGCAGGCCGCCGACAGCGAAGGCAAGAAGATGAAGCCGATGCAGCGTTTCGGGGTGGAGTTGATGTCCATCGGCTTTCTCGTGGCCGAGGACACGCCAATGATCTGGCGGGGCCCCATGGTGATGTCGGCTCTCACGCAACTGCTTCGCGAGACGGCCTGGAGCGAAACCGACGTGATGATCGTCGACATGCCGCCCGGCACCGGCGATGCCCAGCTGACCCTGGCGCAGCAGACGCCGCTGTCAGGCGCGGTGATCGTGTCCACGCCGCAGGATCTTGCGTTGATCGACGCCCGCAAGGGCCTCAACATGTTCCGCAAGGTCAACGTCCCGGTCCTGGGCATTGTGGAGAACATGAGCTACTTTGTCTGCGACGGTTGCGGAAAGCGTCATGAGATCTTCGGTCATGGCGGTGCGCGCGAGGAGGCGGAAAAGCTGGGCTTGACCTTCCTCGGTGAAGTGCCGCTGGACCGGGACGTGAGACTGCGGTCGGATCGCGGCGAGCCGGTGACCGCCACGGTTCCTGATGGTCAGCACGCGGCCATCTATCGGGATATTGCACGAAAGGTCTGGGAGGCGGTCGAACAGGGGGGGCTTGCCCGACCGGCGCCACGAATCGTCATGGACAGCTAAGCGCTTCCAATCCTTGGAAATTGATGAAATATTAACCACGGCGACGGTTCATGATAGCTTGGGACCGCTGCCGAAAATCGAGTTGAGGGGCTTGCCATGGCAAAACTGATGTGGATCGCCGGAATTCTGCTGGCTGCGGTAGGAATTGCGCTTGGCCTGATGGTCTTCTTCTCGACGGCTCAGATGGTCGCCTGGGACGTAACGCTTGATACTGCGTCCGTGCTTCTGGTGGGAGGACTGCTCGCGCTTGGCCTTGGCGGTGTCATCAATGCGGTGGACGTGCTGGGCGAGCGATACGCGGCCGTCGACATCGTGGCAGCACCGGCCAAGGCGGCGGCCACTCCCATCCCAGAGTATGGCCGCCGGGCTGCCGAGGCCGCGGGAGCTGCTGCAGCCATCACGGAGGTGTCGCCCGAAGTGAAGGATACCATCGACAAGATCGAACGGGCCAAGCAGGACCTGAGCAAGGCCTTCGGCGACAAGCCCGGGGTGACCGGCGTGAGCGTCACCGAGACCGTCGTGGCCAGCGCGCCGTCGGAGGCCGCGGCCGAAGCGGCGATCGAGGAAATCGAGGAAGCGATCGACGAAGCGCAGGGCGGCGAAGATCAGCTCTATGTCGTGGAGGAGCGGACGATCCGCAATCGACCCGCCCGCATTCTGTCGGACGGCACTGTCGAAGCTGAAACGGATGAAGGCTGGATGCGGTTCGAGAACCTCGAGCACCTGGACGAGTATCTCGAGGCCATGTCGCCCAGCACCTGACCCGTCACGCCGGCGCGCGCGGCATCAGATCATAGGGATGCTTCCAGCCGGGAAGTGCCCGGATGCGATCCATCCACTTCTGCAGATTGGAATAGCTGGCGAGCGGGATGGTCAGCTCGTCACCATAGAACACATATCCGCACAGCGAGACATCGGCGATCGTCAGCCGCTTGCCGATGATGAAGGAATTGTCGGCCAGATGCCCGTCGACGATCTTGATGGCGGTGATGGCGCGTGCCCGCAGGAATTCCGTTACCGGAGTCTCGCCCGTCTTGGCGAAGTTGACGAGGAAGCGCAGGGTCGCGAGACTCGCCGTGAACTTGTGATTGTCGAAGAGGATCCAGCGCCAGATCTCGCGCCGCTCGCTGGCATTCTCCGCGCCGTACCGGCCGGTCTGTTCGGCCAGATAGTCCAGGATCACGCCGGACTGTGTGAGGCGCAATGTACCATGTTCCAGGACCGGGGCCTCCCCCATTTCATTGACATCGTGCCGGAAGGCCGGGTCCCGCGTGGCGCCGTTGAAGAAATCAATCCAGACCGGCTGCCAGTCCAGCCTGCAGATCTCGAGCATGAGGGCCGGCTTGTAGGAGTTCCCCGATTCCCCGAAGCAATGGAGCTTGAACTCGGACATTCGGCATTCCCCTCCGGCTGGCGACAGATCGGGCGACAGCCTGCACAAGATCGGGACGGTTGGGAAGGCCCCGGCGCAGGCGAACCTAACGGACATCCAGGACGGAGGTGCGCGCACCGCGTACGACATCGGTTGCGTTCGACCCGCGGAAAAGGCGCTGGAATCTGCTGCGGCCTTCGTCGGTCACGACGATGACCTTGTAGAGCGATCCCGACTCGATGATCTCTTCCGCTGGCGTGCCAACGGCCACGCGCGTCTCGGCCACGTTGATCTTCATGGCCCTGAGAAGAGCCTTTGCATTGGCCACGGCTTCCTCGGCGGCGCTCCGGCCCGACTCGGTCGTCGCCACCGAAAACAGGGTGATCGGCTCACCCGTCACAGTGGCGAGCACGGCGGAACGGCGCACGGCCTGCATCGAGCGCGAGGAGCCATCGGTACAGATGAAGTAGCCCGACTTCGCGAAGCTCTGGCGGGCCACGAGGACGGAGCAGGGCGCCATGGTGGTGACGGTCTGCACAATGCCGGAGTCGAAGAAGGCCGCTACCTCGCCACGCCAACGCGACGGTTCGCCCAGGATGATGAGGTTGTAGGGTCCGAGCTCGTACTGATCGAGAATCCCATTGGCCACGTCCGGCGCCGTCTTCAGCTTGACCACAACCGAACGGCCTTCGGGGCTAAGGTACTCGATCTTGTTGTCGCCGGCGGCGTCCCCCCAGGCATCCTGGTGTTCGGCCTCCTGCGGCCAGGCGGAGACGTCAATTCCCTCTTCCTTGAGTATCTCGATCGCGCGGCGGAGGTGGCGGACTCCGGGCAGTTCGAAGCCCGCATCCAGCATGTTCTGGCGGGCGAGCCGCACCTGCAGGCCGCCGGAATGAAGCCCCTGGTCGATGGGTCTGACAAAAAGGATGATCAGGTCGCAGTTGCTCTGTACGCAGTATCGCGCACCGAAGCGCACTGTCACGAAGGATTCGTCGGTGCCGTCGATGCAGGCCAGCACCCGGAACCGGTTGCGGCGCTGGGTCCGCAGGTTCTGCAGGGTCTTGTTGACCGCTGCTTCCTGGCGGTCCGAGAGGGTTGTGCGGCTGAAGAACGCCATGTGCCCAGCCTATGACATGTGCTGCAGGAATGGCCAGTACACCGTGGCCAGAAGCAGGAGCACCGCAAAGGAGATCAGCATCATGCGGATGCCGATCTTGAAGAAGTCGGGACCCTTCAGATAACCCGAGGCGAAGATGATGGTGAAGGCCGGCTGCGCCGCCGGCGTGAGATAGCCGAAGGCCGATGAGATGGCGGTCACGAAACCGGCGCTGATCGGATCCTCGCCGGCCGCCACGGCAGTCTTCAGCACCACCGGAGCAAGCACGGCCACGGCGGCGCCGGCGGTCATGGTATTCGAGACGCCGATGGTCAACAGCGAAATGGCTGCGTTGAAGCCGATGCCCGATCCGATCGACAGGTCCTTCATCACGTCGAAGACGCTGGCCGCCACCCATTCGGCAGCACCTGTCGCCTTCATCTCGACACCGAGCGAGATCGCCGCGGCATAGAGCAGGACCACCCCCCAGTTGACGCCGGAGTTGATGTCTTCCCAGCGCACCAGGCCGAAGACCAGGAAGGCAGCTGCGCCGGCGACGGCGATGATGCCCAGGCCGAGCGTATTCGACATCGTGACCCAGCCCAGGATGGTGATGGCGAAGATCAGGATGGTCATCCATTCATTGCCGCGCATGGGACCCTGCATGGAGACCTGCGCCCGCAACCGGCTGATGGCCCGGGACATGTCCGTGACTTCCGGCTTGAAGGTGTAGATCAGCAGTGCCGCCACGATGGGCAGGCGGAGCAGGAACATCGGGAAGGCGTAGATGGTCCAGGTGACGTAGTCCATCAGGAAGCGGCGCGTTTCCGGATCCAGCGGATTGTAGAAGAAGTCCTTCCAGTAACTGATGATGATGGCGTTCCGGGCGCCGCCGGACGGCGTCGCCACACCCGCGATGGAGCAGCCATAGGAAATCGAGAACAGGATGACGGCCGCCAGATTGTGGACCTTCTTCGGGTCGTTCGACGTGAGCGAGATCAGCGTGACGCCCACCGGCAGCATCATGGCGGCAACCGTGTGCTCGCCGATGAAGGCGGCGAGAACGCCGCAGACCGTGACGATGCCGAAGCTGATCCAGTAGACGTTCGTTCCTGTGATCCGCACGATCCACCAGGCAATGCGCTTGTCGAGCCGCTGCTTGACGATGGCCACGGCAAGCATCAGCGAGCCCATGATGAAGAGCACGGAATCGGTCATCAGGCTGCGGGCGACTTCCGTGGAGTCGACACCGAGCAGGGCCACCTCGCCCACGATGATGAGCAATGGTACCGTGGGCAGCGGAATGGCCTCGGTGATGAACAGCATGGTCGCCATGAGCGACATGACTAGAACGATCTGGCCTTCGTGGGTCAGGCCCGCGGGGGTTGGCGCTGACATCAGCGCGAAACCCAGGATCATGGTGATGAAGAACCAGCGCCGGCGCCAGACAAAGGCGAGGTCCACGAAGGACATGAGGTGCAGGAAGCGCTGGTAGCCGCGGCGCCGGATCCGCCCGATGCCGGCCGAAGGCTCGCGCGCCTGCAGGCTGTCGCGGGCCAGCTGAAACTGCGGGGCAGCCGTACTCATGGCGTGACCCTTGCTCCACGGGCATGCGCCGTGAGACAGTGCCGATGATTCCGGTTTTCCGGCCCCATGGTGTTGTCTTGTCCCATCTTGAACCTGTTCTCGCGCAAATTGATCAACAATTTACTTTCAGCCTCGACCGCCTGTTCGAATTTCTCCGCTTTCCCTCCGTCGGTACTGATCCGCAATACCACGGGTCGTGCCGGGATGCCGCTCGCTGGCTGCAGGGGACCCTGTCGGCCATGGGTTTCGAGGCCTCGATCCGGGAAACCACCGGCCAGCCGGTCGTGATCGGAAAACTTGACCCTCCGGCCGCCTCGCCGCGGCTGCCCCATATCCTCTTCTATGGTCATTACGATGTACAGCCCGCCGATCCGCTGCAGCTGTGGGACAGCCCGCCCTTCTCGCCGCAGATCCGTAGGGGAAAGGATGGCAAGGATCGCATCTTTGCCAGGGGGGCCAGCGACGACAAGGGCCAGTTGATGACCTTTCTCGAAGCCAGCCGGGCATGGCTCTCGCAAGTGGGCTCCTTGCCCTTCCGGCTGACGATCATGCTCGAGGGCGACGAGGAGGGGGATTCCACCCACATCGACCGCTTCCTGGCGCTCAATGCGCGCGAGTTCAAGGCGGATGCCGCCTTCATCTGCGATACCGAACTCTGGATGGACGAAACCCCGGCCATCATCACGCGGCTGCGTGGCTGCATCGATGAGGAGGTGATTGTCACCGGGCCGAAGATCGACCTTCACTCCGGCTATTATGGCGGCCCCGCCGTCAATCCGATCAAGGTGCTGAGCCGCATCCTGGCCGACATGCACGACTCCCGGGGCCGGGTGACAATTCCGGGCTTCTACGACGGGGTGAAGCCCCCCTCGGCCGAGCGCCGGCGGGAATGGTCGAAGCTGCGGTTTTCGGCCAAGAAGTATCTCGGCGATGTCGGCCTGTCGCGGCCTGCTGGCGAGACGGCATTCACACCGCTCGAACAGATGTGGGCGCGCCCGACCGCCGAATTCAACGGCATCTTCGGCGGTTATCGCGGTGCTGGTTCCAAGACCGTCTTGCCGGCGGAAGCCACCGCCAAACTCACCTTCCGCCTTGTGGAAGGTCAGAACCCACGCAAGATCCGCAAGGCATTCCGGGACTTCGTGAAGGGCCGCCTGCCGAAGGATTGCAAGGCGAGGTTCTCCGGCGGTCACGGCGATAGTACCGGCATCTCGATTGCGACGGACACGCCCTGGGTCATTGCCGCGCGGAAGGCCCTGAAGGACGAATGGGGGAGGCCCGCCGCGCTGATCGGCTGCGGCGCATCGATCCCCGTGGTCGAGTCCTTCAAGACGCATCTGGGAATCGACAGCCTGCTGGTCGGCTTCGCGCGCGACGCCGACAGCGTGCACAGTCCCAACGAGAAATACGACGTCGAATGCTATCACAAGGGCATCCGAAGCTGGGCCCGCATCATCTCCGAATTTGCCTGAGGAACGATCCATGACCGACCTTCATCCCATCCTCTCCGCCGCCGAGAAGGACTTCGACCAGAGCCTTGAACGGCTCTTCGCCCTCTGCCGGATCCCCTCGATCTCGACCGATCCGGCCCATGCCGCCGACTGCGACAGGGCCGCCGCGGCCATCGTCGCCGACCTTTCGTCCATGGGTTTCGATGCGAAGGCCAGGCCGACACCTGGCCGCCCGATGGTCGTGGCGCATTACACGCCCAAGGATGCGAATGCGAAGACGCCGCATGTCCTGTTCTACGGGCATTATGATGTACAGCCTGCGGATCCGCTCGAGCTTTGGAAGTCTCCGCCTTTTGCGCCGCAGCGCCGCAAGGATGCGGATGGCGTCGAACGCCTGTATGGCCGCGGCACTGCGGACGACAAGGGACAGTTCATGACCTTCGTCGAGGCGGCACGCGCCTGGATCACGGCGACCGGCTCGCTGCCAATCAAGGCAACCTTCCTCATCGAAGGCGAGGAAGAATCGGGTTCGCCGTCGCTCGTGCCCTTTTTGAAAGCCAACAGGAAGGAACTGTCCTGCGCCGTGGCCTTCGTCTGCGACACCAACATGTGGGATGCGAAAACGCCGGCCATCACCACGCGCCTGCGTGGACTTGTGCATGAGGAGGTCACCATCACCGGGCCGCGCATCGATCTGCATTCCGGCATGTATGGCGGACCCGCGATGAATCCCATCCGCGTCCTGAGCAAGGTGATCGCAGCCCTGCACGACAAGACGGGCAAAATCAACATTCCCGGCTTCTATGACGGCGTGGCGCCACTGCCGGCCGCCACGAAGAAGCAGTGGGAGGCCCTGAAGTTCTCGGACGCGAAGTTTCTGAAGGAGGTCGGCCTCACGGTTCCGGCGGGCGAGAAGGGCAAGAGCGTGCTGGAGCAGATCTGGGCGCGGCCCACGGCGGAGGTGAATGGCGTCTGGGGCGGCTATACCGGCGCCGGCACCAAGACGGTCCTGCCGTCGCAGGCCCATGCCAAGTTCACCTTCCGGCTGGTCGGCAAGCAGGACCCGGAGAAGGTGTTGAAGGCCTTCCAGGCGTTTGTGAAGGCGCGTATCCCGAAGGACTGCAAGGTCACGTTCTCCGGGCGCGGCGGCGGCAGCCCGGCCACCGAGATCCCGGAGAGCAATCCATGGATCTCGAAATCGGCCGCTGCCCTCAAGGCTGAGTTCAAGCGCGATGCCGTGCTGATGGGATCGGGCGGTTCGATTCCGATCTGCCGCTCCTTCAAGGATATCCTCGGCATGGACAGCGTGCTTGTCGGGTTCGGCCTGAACGACGACGCGATCCACAGTCCCAACGAGAAGTACAATCTTGCAAGCTTCCAGCGCGGCATCCGCAGCTGGATCCGCATTATCGGTGGCCTGGCATCGTGAATGTGATCGACGCGCTGGCTATCGTGAGGCAATACCACGAGGTGCTGAACGCATTTGACGTGAATCTGGTGAAACCCTTGATCGCGCCCGATGCCACCTATCACTCGCCCGCCATTGGCGTGCTCGCAGGACGCGAAACCATCCTGCAGTCGATGTCGGCCTACTTTGCCGAGTATTCCGATCAGCACTCCATCGACGACTCGATGGAGCAGGTCGCGCCGCAGGTGGTGCGCAGCGCCTGGCGGCTTGCTGCGACGTCGCGATCAAGCGGCAAGGCCTTCCGGCGCGCCGGCGTCGAGCATGTGACGTTGAACGACCAGGGGCAGATCCTCCGTGTGGAGGTCTCCGACACGTGATCGTGCAGATTCTGATAGGCATGCTCGTGATTGCCGTAACGGTGGCCTTCCAGGCGGAGATGCTGGCCTTTCTCAACCGGCGGCTGGAAGCCATGATCACCTTCGAAAGACGGTTCCTCCGGCGCTATGCGAATACCGGTGTGATCATCACGACGGTGCTGTTCATCCTTGGGGTGCAGCTGATCAACGTCATGGCCTGGGCCATGACGTTCCTGGCGGTCGGCGCCTTCGACGCGCTCGAACCTGCCGTTTACTTCGCGCTGGTGTCCTTCACCACGGCCGGTTTTGGCGACATCACGCTCAGGCCGGACTGGCGCTTGCTGTCCGGCCTCACGACTGCCAACGGCTTTCTCATGTTCGGTTGGTCGACGGCCTACATGGTCGAGCTGATGCGGCGCACCGCCTAGCCGAACTTGAAGCTGCCGATGTGCGGTGGAGGTGTGAGGCCAGGGATCAGGCGCGGATCGTCCGTCGGCGGAAGGATCTGGGTCCTGACCGGAATGACGCCGGCCCAGATGGGAAGGGCATAGTCCTCCTCGTCATCGCCTGGAGGTCCGTTGCGGACCTTGGCCGAGGATTCGTCCAGGGCAAGGGTGAGCACCGTCGTCGCCTTGATTTCCTTGGCCGTGACAGGGCGCAGCATGTCCCACCGGCCGGGCCAGAGCTGTTCGGTGAAATTGCGCAGCCTCAGTTCCTTCTCGGCGGGATCGGTGATCTTGCGGGCGGTTCCGAAGACCATGACCGAGCGGTAGTTGCAGGAATGATTGAAGGCCGAGCGGGCCATCACGAAGCCGTCGATGATGCTGACGCTGACGCAGACCTCGGCATTCTCGCAGGCCTCGAGCATGCGGCTGGCGGCCGATCCGTGCCAGAAGATGTGATCGCCCTCGCGCCACTGCAGCGTGGTGGTGACAAAGGGCGCGCCCTTGAAAACATAGCCGACGCTGCAGACCGGCATGGCATCGAGAATGCCATGCACTGTCTCGGCATCATACTTCGCGCGCTTGTTCAGCCGCTTCACGCGCGTCCGTTCACTGGGGGCAGCAGCCATCTATGGTCTCCTGTTTGCGATCCCTCTTAGGCTGCGATATGGTCCGGCCGAAAGGACCATGTTTGGCGCTTATGAGCAGACCACTTCTCGGAACCTCGGCCAGTGAGCTGGGCGTCGACCGCGACGACCGCGAACCCTTGCATTCGCAGATTGCCCGGCAGATCAGGGCACTGGTGCTGGACGGCCGGCTGAGGCCGCAGGCCAAGCTGCCGTCGACCCGGGCCCTTGCCGACGAACTGAAGGTGGCGCGCGCCACCATCGTGGAGGCTTACGGCCAGCTGTTGGGCGAAGGCTATCTCGAGACGCGTTCGGGCTCGGGCACGCGCGTGGCGGCGGAGCTGCCTGAGTCGCTGC
>JBGSNJ010000231.1:0-5928 GCA_041739715.1 Aestuariivirga sp. | reverse complement strand
TGCCAGCGGTGTTCGGCTAGCTGCAGAAAATAAGGCCGCAAATGATAACGGCGTATGGACGGCGGGCGGTCATTGCGGGCGCACCATGCGTCAGGCGCCAAACAAGGTCAAGTCCGGCGTAAACCATGGTTGTCATGCCGTTTACGGGCCTTTCGGCGGCCACTGCAGCCCGCTAATGCTGGCGGCCGGACCCGGGCATGGCGCAACAGCAGCAACAGATCGGCAAGGCGGCATTCTGGATGGTCGGCTGGCTGCTGGCCACCCTCGGCATGACCGTTGCCGGCCGCGAGCTGACCGAGGCCATGTCGGTCTTCCAGATCATGATGCTGCGCAGCCTCGTGGCGGTCGCCATCCTCACCCCCATCGTGATGCTGAACGGCGGGATTTCGGGGCGGCTGACCCAGTGGCCCCTGCACGTGGCGCGCAACGTCATCCACTATGCCGGGCAGTATCTCTGGTTCACCGCCCTCATGCTGATCCCGCTGGCCGAGGTGATCGCCATCGAGTTCACCATGCCGCTGTGGATCGCCATCCTCGCGGTGGCCTTCCTGGGCGAGCGCATGTATGGCTTCAAGGTCGCCGCCTTGATCATTGGATTTGCTGGCGTTTTGATGATCGTGAAGCCCGGCCACCTGCTCGGCTGGGGCCATCCCGTGGCGCTTGGCGCCGCCCTGCTCTTTGCCGGCTCGGTGACGTTGACCAAGTTCATCACCCGGCGGGACTCGGCCTTGACCGTGATTTTCCTGATGTTCGCCATGCAGTCGGTCATCGGCGCCGTGCCGGCCTGGCTGACCTGGACCACGCCGCTGCCCGACCAGTACATCTGGATCGCCATCGTGGCCCTGGCCGGCACCGGTTCGCATTACTGCCTGTCCAAGGCGATTTCGCTGGCCGAGGCCACGGTGGTCATGCCCATGGACTTCCTGCGCCTGCCGCTCACCGCCCTGCTCGGCTACCTGATCTACAGCGAGGCCATCGACATGTGGTCAGTGATCGGCGGACTGATGATCCTGGCCGCCAACGCCATCAACCTCTTCAAGGCCAGCAAGGCATGACCGGCACCGCGAAGAGCCAGCATCGCCTCGGCCTCTGGCTGGTCGCCGCCGCAGCACTCGCCTGGTCTTCGGCGGGGATCTTCACCCGGCTGATCCAGGCCGACCTGATGACCATGCTGTTCTGGCGCGGCATATTCTCAGGCAGCGCGGTGTTCCTGCTTTTCCTGTTCCTCGAACGCGGCAAGGCCCTGTCCATCCTCAGGGGATTGCGCTGGCCCGCCCTGGCCGTGGCCCTGCTCTCGGCGCTTGGCATGATCACGGGCATCGGGTCCATGCGCTTCACCAGCGTGGCCGATGCCATGGTGATCTACGCCACCGTGCCCTTCGTGACGGCGGCGCTGGCCTATCTCGCCATCGGCGAGCGGCCGACGCGATCGACGCTGGTGGCCAGCGCCGTGGCGCTGTGCGGCGTCGGCATCATGCTCTGGGGATCGGAACTGGGCGGAAGCCTCTTCGGCAAGCTGCTTGCCGTGGTGATGAGCCTGTCGATGGCCGGTTTCACCGTGGTCATGCGCTGCCACCGCGATGTCGCCATGCTGCCCGCCATGGCAGCCTCGGCCTGGATCTGCGCCTTCGCGTGCTTCTGGTTCGCAGACCCCATGAGCGTCACGTCGCGCGACTTCGGGCTGATCGTGATGTTCGGCATTCTCCAGAATGCTTCAGGCCTCGCGCTTTACACCTTCGGCTCGCGCCGCGTGCCCGCTGCCGAGGCGACGCTCATCGCGGCCCTGGAAGTGCCGCTGACGCCCTTCTGGGTCTTCGCCTTCCTCGGCGAGACGCCGTCGCTGCAGACGCTGATCGGTGGCGCCGTGGTGCTCGCCGCCCTCTTCGGCCACATATTCATGGAGTTCCGCCGGAACCCCGCCGAAGACCCGCAGCCCTTCCAGGCACCGCCCTGAGTCAGGCCGGCAGCTTCGCGCCCTGGCCGAAGTTCACGCGATATCCGGCGCTCCCGATTTGGATCAAGCGGGACCCCATGCAATCCAATCCGAAACACAAGGGACGTTCCGCAGTATCAGGTATTCACTCTGCAGCTTCCACCGAATCCTCGTCCTCGACCCGCGGGCGGGACGCCATTTCCTTCTTGATCTCCTCGGCAACCAGGAACGACAGTTCCAGCGCCTGGGCCGCATTGAGGCGAGGATCGCAGAAGGTGTGGTAGCGGTCGTTCAGATCCTCGTCACGCAGGGCGCGAAGCCCGCCGGTGCACTCGGTCACGTCCTTGCCCGTCATCTCGACATGGATGCCGCCGGCATGGGTGCCCTCGGCCTGGTGGATCGCCATGAAGCGCCGCACCTCGGAGAGGATCGCATCGAAGGGACGCGTCTTGTAGCCGCTGGTCGACTTGATCGTGTTGCCGTGCATCGGGTCGCTGGACCATACGACGATGCGGCCTTCGCGCTTCACTGCCCGGATCAGGTCAGGCAGGTGTTTCTCCACCTTGTCGGCGCCGAACCGGGCAATGAGCGTGATGCGGCCGGGCTCGTTCTCCGGGTTCAGCTTATCGATCAGGCGGACCAGATCGTCGGGCTTGAGCGACGGACCGCACTTCAGGCCAATCGGGTTGCGGATGCCGCGGCAGAACTCGACATGGGCATGATCGGCCTGGCGGGTGCGGTCGCCGATCCACAGCATGTGGCCGGACGTGTCGTACCAGTCGCCGCTGGTGGAATCGACCCGCGTCAGCGCCTGCTCGTAGCCCAGGAGCAACGCCTCGTGGCTGGTAAAGAAATCTGTCTGGCGCAGCTGCGGGGCGGTATCGGCATTGATGCCGCAGGCCTTCATGAAGCCCAGCGCCTCGGTGATGCGGCCCGAGAGTTCCTGGTAGCGCTCGTAGGCCGGGGAATCCTTGAGGAAGCCCAGCGTCCATTTGTGAACGTGCTCCAGATTGGCATAACCGCCCTGGGCGAAGGCGCGTAGCAGGTTGAGCGTCGCCGCCGACTGCCTGTAGGCCATGATCTGGCGCTCGGGGTCGGGCCGGCGCTCCTCAAGCGTCGCCTCGGCGCCGTTCACGATATCGCCCCGGTAGATCGGATACTCGATGCCGTCGATCACCTCGGTGGGCGATGAGCGCGGCTTGGCGAACTGGCCGGCGATGCGGCCGACCTTCACCACCGGCTGGCCACCGGCAAAGGTAAGGACCACCGCCATCTGCAGGAAGACGCGGAAGAAGTCGCGGATGTTATCGGCCGAATGCTCGGCGAAGCTCTCGGCGCAATCGCCGCCCTGGAGCAGGAATCCCTTGCCCTCGGCAACCTTGGCCAGCTTACGCTTCAGCTTGCGGGCCTCTCCGGCAAACACCAGAGGCGGGAAGCCGGCCAACCGCTTTTCCACGGCGTCGAGCTTCGCCTTGTCCTCGTAATCCGGCACCTGGACCACCGGGAATTCACGCCAGCTGTCAGGTGCCCAGTTCTTAAGCATGTCAACTACTCCACAGAGGGGAGGCGAAAGGACCAACCCCAAGGTAACACGGGAGGCGGTCATATACACGCCCTCCCCCCGTGATTCCAGTCCGGCGAAAGACGTCAACGGAACCTTAAGGAGATTGTCCGATCATCTCCCGTTGTCCTGTAGGTTGAGCGAAATTTACCATGCTGGAACTCTTCACCCGCACGCGCTGGGACCAGGCCCAGGATTTCCTGCTCAGCGGCGACCCGCCGATGTATGCGCGGCTGATTGCCCTGAATGCGTTCTTCGTGGTGTTGTTCCTGATCCGCCGGTTCAAGGGCGCGAAGCCCCTGCCCCCATTCGGGCTCTTTGCGGTTCAATGCCTGCTTCTGGTCGCCAATCTGCTGCTGATGCTGCAGAAAGACATCACCAATGCGCTTGGCCGGCTGATCTGACCCGCTGAATCAGTTCGGCGAAGGCAACATCCGCCGAGCGATAGGCGACCTGGCGCTCCACATTCCAATAGCGCAGCTGATCGATGCGGATCGGCTCGCCGGTGACCGCGCAGCGCACGAACTCGCCCTCGCGCAGGACGTGGAAGTCGGCATCGAGATAGCGGAGCTTGGCCTCGCGGGGTTGAGGTACGACGGGATCGAGGAAATTCATGGCCCTTCACTAGCCTGTCCGGGCCGGTATTTGAAGATGTCCCTTTGAAGCGGTTGCGGCATTCGCCTATAGAAGTCGCCATGACACATGACGAACTTCTCGATCGCTACGCCCAGCTTACCGTCCGCTCCGGCCTCAACCTCCGGAAGGGCCAGGAACTGCTGATCACGGCCCCGCTCGATGCCGTTCCGCTGGTGCGGCGCATCACCGAGCATGCCTACAAGTCAGGCGCAACCCTGGTCACCGCCTTCTACAGCGACGATCCTGCGACGCTGGCGCGTTACCGCTTCGCGCCGGACGAGAGCTTCGACACGGCCCCCGGCTGGCTCTTCGACGGCATGGCCGCTGCCTTTCGCGGCGGTGCGGCCCGTCTTGCCATCGCCGGCGAGGATCCCGGCCTGCTTGCCGGTCAGGATCCCGCCCGTCTGGCGCGGGCCAACAAGGCCCGCTCGATCGCCTATCGCCCGGCGCTTGAACTGATCACCGGCTTTGCCATCAACTGGTGCGTCATCGCTTGCGCCACACCGGCCTGGGCCCGCTCGGTCTTCCCGCAGCTGCGCGAGGGCGAGGCTCTGGCCAAGCTCTGGTCGGCAATCTTCTCCTGCTGCCGGGCCGACCTGCCGGATCCGGTGGCGGCCTGGGAAGAACACTCCGCCACACTGGCCCGGCGGACGGCCTTCCTCAACGAGCGGCGCTACGCCGCCCTCAAGTATCGCGGTCCTGGCACCGATCTCGCGCTCGGCCTGGCGCAGGACCATGTCTGGAAGGGCGGCGCCGGCAAGGCCCGCAACGGCATCGTCTGCAATGCCAACATCCCGACCGAGGAAGTCTTCACCGCACCGCATAAGGACAAGGTTGACGGAATGGTCTGCTCGACCAAGCCGCTGTCCTATCAGGGATCGATGATCGATGGCATCAAGGTGCGCTTCGAGAGGGGCCGCATTGTCGAGATGACGGCCGCCAAGGGTGAAGACGCCTTCCGCAGCCTGATCTCCACCGACGAGGGCGCGGCCCGGCTCGGCGAGGTGGCACTGGTGCCGCACTCCTCACCGATCTCCAAGAGCGGGATCGTCTTCAACAACACGCTCTTCGACGAGAACGCCGCAAGCCACGTCGCGGTGGGCCAGTCCTATACCGAGAACATCCGCGACGGCAGCAGTCGCAGCAAGGACGAGCTGGCGGCACTCGGTGCCAACAGCAGCCTCGTCCATGTCGACTGGATGATCGGGTCAGGAAGCCTCGAGGTGGATGGTGTACATGCCGACGGCAGGGCCGAGCCGCTCATGCGCCAGGGTGAATGGGCCATCTGATCTGCGTAATCAGAACAGCGAGCCCTGCTTGGGCCCGCTGTCTTCCCGCGCCTTGACGCTGCCATCAGCGAACTCGATCGCAAGCCCCTGCCCCATCTTCACCTCAGCGGCCGAATGGACAGGCAGCCCCATATCGTCGCGGACAAGAGCGAAACCGCGGCGCAGCACGGACTTGTAAGACAAGGAGTCCAGAAGTTTCGCCATGCCGTCAAAGCGTTGGCGCCGCATCTCGACGACGCGCCTGAGTGCCTGAAGCGACCGCCGGCCCGTCACATCAAGCTGGCGCCTTTCATTTGCAATGGCCGTTCGCATGGGTGCAAGCGACAGGCGCGGCGCCACCCGATTGAGTCGTGACTGATGCTCGCGCGTATTGGCCCGAAGTGCCTGCACAAGGCGTCCCGCGGCGGAATCGAACCGCTGGCGCGCCAGCGCCATGAGTTCCTCCGGCCTCGGCAGGGCGCGGACCGCCGATATCAGGCGTGTGTTGCGTTCCTGCATCGAGCGGCCGA
>JBGSNJ010000230.1:0-10801 GCA_041739715.1 Aestuariivirga sp. | reverse complement strand
TCGGCCGCGCCGGGCGCGATGGCCAGCCGGCCGAGGCGCATATGGTCTTCGGCCTGCAGGACATCCAGATGCGCCGCCGCTTCATCGACCAGGAAGATGGGGGCGACGAACGCCGCCGCCGCGAGCACAGGCGGCTGGACGCGCTGGTGGCCTATTGCGAGGCCCCGGAGTGCCGGCGGCAAAGCCTGCTCGCCTATTTCGGCGAAGAGTCCGGGCCTTGCGGCAATTGCGATGTCTGCCTGTCGCCCGCCGATCTCGTCGACGGGACGGTGGAGGCGCGGCAGGCCTTCGAGGCTGTGCGTATCACCGGCGAGCGCTTCGGCGCGGGCCATATTGCCGACCTCCTGGCCGGCAAGGCCAACGAGAAGGCGGTGGCCTTCCGTCATGTCGATCACGCGGTCTTCGGCATCGGCAGGGATCGTCCGCGCACCGAGTGGCAGTCCCTGATCCGGCAACTGGTGGGTGGCGGATTCCTTGCCATAGACGTGGCGGGCTATGGCGGGCTTTCCCTCACGCCCAAGGCGCGGGCGCTGATGGCAGGCGACGGGCAGTTCCGCTACCGGCGCGAACGGGTGCGCGGCACGAAGAAGGTCGAGCGCCAGCGCCGCATCGCAGTGGCCGTCGCCGACGAAGGAGTTTCGGAAGAACTGCTGCAAAGGCTGAAGGCGCTGCGCGCCAGGCTGGCCCGGCAAGGCCAGGTGCCCGCCTATGTGGTCTTCTCCGACCGCAGCCTCATCGACATGGCGCGGCGGGTGCCGCTCACCCGCTGGGACTTCGGCGAAGTCCATGGCGTGGGCGAAGCCAAGCTCGAACGCTTCGGCGAGGTGTTCCTCGCGGAGGTGCGGCGCTATGTGGAAGAAGGGGCCGCGACGCGGCGGGCCTCAGTTCTCTGAGTGATAGGTCGTCGAGATGTAGGTCTCGTCTTCCTGGCCGGCGCGCTCGAACTTCAGGAAGTCGTAGTAGCCGCAGCGGCCTTCGCCCGGAAAGACGCGGCAGGTCGAGGGACGCGCCAGATAGATCGTGCAGCGCCGCTCGGTCGTGTCGAAGAACTGGCAGATCTTGCCGAAATGCTCGTCGGCCTTTCGCCGCATGACGCGCTTGTAGCCATGCGCCGACTTGAAGTACTTCTTCTCCGCCGCCTTGAGGCTGAGGCCGAAGTGTTTGGCAATGCGTTCGGCGTCGCGGTCCTTCACTTCGATCACCGGATAGGAACAGCAATAGCCGGGACACTTCAGGCAATCATACTTCTTGGCGGGCATCGGCGAATCTCTTTGTCTGGTAGATGAAGCCCGGAACGCTAGGCGGTCGAAGCCTTGCCCGCAACGGGCGCGCTGCGCTGCGCCTTGATCTGTGCATATTTCCTGTTGGTGTCCGCCATCTCGGCCATGACCCATTCACGGAAGGCGCGGGCTGGCGGGGTTTCCTTGGAGCCCCTGGCGCGCACCACCCAGTAGGTGCCGTGATCGCGCATGTCGAGATCGAAGGGCCGCACCAGCCAGCCCTCGATGAGTGAGTCGGTGCAGAGGATCTGATCGCCCAGGGCGAAACCCTGGCCGGCCTCCGCAGCTTCGATGGCCAGGTGGTTCTGGAACACGGTGCCGCGCCAGTCCTCCACGCCGCTGACCCCGGCGGCGGCCAGCCAGTCGGTCCACCACTGCTTGCGGCTTTCGTGCAGCAGGTTGAAGTCATGGAGATCGCCGGGCTTGAGGCTCTTGTGGTCCGCCAGAAGATCGTGCGAGGCGACGGGAAAGATCACCGTGTCGGTGAGCTTGAGGGCCTCTACGTCGTCCCAGCCGCCTGGGCCATAGCGCAGGCCGATGTCGGCCTCGCCGGAGCGGAAATCGGCGAGCTTGCTGTTGGGGTCGATGGCCAGCTCGATGTCGGGGTGAAGCTCGTTGAAGCGGCCAAGGCGCGGCACCAGCCAGCGCGATGCAAAGGCGGGCTCGATGGAAATCCGAAGCTGCCGCGCGTCGCCCACTGCAGCCGCTTCCCGCGTGGCTTCGGCGATCGCGTCGAAAAGGGGGGTGAGGCGCTCGCCGAAGCGCCGCCCGGCTTCGGTAAGGGTCACGCCCCGGCCGGTACGCAGGAACAGCTCGGTGCCCAGCCATTCCTCGAGATCGCGGATATGACGGCTGATGGCGGCGTGGGTCACGAAGAGCTCCGCGGCGGCATCCGTGAAGCTCTCGTGCCGGGCGGCGGCTTCGAAAGCCTTCAGGGCGTTGAGGGAGGGCAGGCGGCGGGCCAAGGTTTCTGTCCTGTAAGGTTTTGTTACGCCAAGCGTAGGTTATTGCCGTTTGTGTTGCAAGAGCGAAGCAGGCATATAGGGGACAACACGAAGCAACTTATGGAGATTTCAACATGAACTGGGTTTTTGAAACTTATTCAAATGTTTACGGTGCCGCCATGATGCAGACAAAGTCTGCCGAGCACAATGCTGCAACTGCGAAGGAGCGGCCCAATGCCAAGCGGACTTCGATTTTCGGGCTCTTCGGCCGCCGCTAAGCGAAACGATTTTCAGCGGCTCCGGCTCATGTGGCCGGGGCCGCTGCCACAACCCCAACCTCCACGACGAGCCGCGGGTCTGCCAGGCCTGACACAATCAGAAGTGTAGCCGCAGGCTTGTGTCCCTTCAGCATCCGGTCCCGCACCTCGCGGTAGAGCCCCACGTGATCGCGATCCGTGATGTAGACGTGGGCATCAACCACATGACGATGATCGAGCCCCTCGGCCGCGAGGATGGCCAGGACATTCTCCCAGGCCAGCTCGTGCTGGCGCCGGGCATCGTCCGGAATGTCACCCCCGACCGTGGCCCCCACCTGTCCCGAAACGAAGAGCAGCCGCGCGCCGGGCGCCACGGCAATGCCCTGGGCATAGTTCGAGAAGGGACGCGGCGCATTGGGCGTGTCGATGGCTTTCAGCATGGTGTTCTCCTTTTGCGCGATCCTAGGCCCCTTGCGTGAGAACAAAAAGAGAACTATCTAACACGTGTGGATAAGACGCCATCCGCAAGTGTGTCGGTGCGGACCATTGACTAGGGTGCGCGAAATCAGAGGAGATCGGTCATGGCCGGGTCGGTGAACAAAGTCATTCTCGTGGGCAATCTGGGTCGCGATCCGGAGGTCCGTCACACCCAGGACGGGAAGTCCATCGTGAACCTCAGCCTTGCCACCTCCGAATCCTGGCGCGACAAGTCCACCGGCGAGCGCAAGGAGAAGACCGAGTGGCATCGCGTGGTCATCTTCAACGAGGCGCTGGCCAAGGTGGCCGAGCAGTATCTCAAGAAGGGATCGACGGTCTACATCGAGGGCCAGCTGCAGACCCGCAAATACACCGACAAGGACGGTGTCGAGAAATACTCCACCGAAGTGGTCCTGCAGAACTACCGCGGCGAGCTGACGATGCTCGGCGGACGCGCTGGCGGAGAGGGCGCGGGCGGCTTCGGCGGCGGCGATGATTTCGGCCAGTCGAGCCCGATGGAACGGCCGCGCAGCGGGGCGGCAAAGCCGCAGAGCTTCACCCGTGACCTGGACGACGAAGTTCCATTCTAAGACTCTGATCTGAAAGTGTTTTCAAGGGCCCTTCCGGGGCCCTTTTTCAGTCCGGTTGCGGCGTGTTTTCATTGTATCCGGAGGGCCACTGAACTAGTCTGGGAAGCCTTCCGAATCGTCCCGTTCCGGCGTTGCCCGGCAGGCTTGTCCGCAGTGTTCTTGCAGGTTTTCCGTGGCCGATGACGACGACAAGAAGGGTGGCCTGAACCCCGCCAATCCATCCGAGATTTCTCCCGTCTCCATCGAAGAGGAGATGCGCAAGAGCTACCTCGATTACGCCATGAGCGTGATCGTGAGCCGCGCGCTTCCGGATGTTCGCGACGGGTTGAAGCCGGTGCACCGGCGCATCCTCTATTCGATGCACGAGAACGGCTACGACTGGAACAAGCCCTATCGCAAGTCGGCGCGCATCGTCGGCGACGTCATGGGTAAGTACCATCCGCATGGCGACCAGTCGATCTATGACGCGCTCGTCCGCATGGCGCAGGACTTTTCGCTGCGCCTGCCGCTGATCGATGGCCAGGGCAACTTCGGCTCGGTCGACGGCGATCCGCCGGCCGCCATGCGCTACACGGAGTCGCGCATGGCCAAGGTGGCCCATGCGCTGCTCGACGATATCGACAAGGATACCGTCGACTTCAGGGAAAACTACGACGGCTCGGAGTCGGAACCCACCGTGCTTCCGGCTCGCTTCCCCAACCTGCTGGTCAATGGCTCGGGCGGAATCGCCGTGGGCATGGCCACCAACATGGCGCCGCACAATCTGGGCGAGGTCATCGACGCCTGCCTCGCCACGATTGCCAACCCGGCCATCCAGATCGATGAACTGTCCGACATCATTCCCGGTCCGGATTTTCCGACGGGCGGAATCATCCTGGGGCGCGCCGGCATCAAGTCCGCCTTTCACACCGGCCGCGGCTCCATCGTGATGCGCGCGCGCGTGCACACGGAGGAGATGCGGCGCGAGCGCGAGGCGCTCATCGTCACCGAGATTCCGTATCAGATCAACAAGTCGGTGATGATCGAGCGCATCGCCGAGCTGGTCCGCGAGAAGAAGATCGAAGGCATCTCCGACATCCGCGACGAGTCGTCGCGCGAAGGCATGCGGGTCGTGATCGAGCTGAAGCGCGACACCATGGCCGACGTGGTGCTGAACCAGCTCTATCGATTCTCCTCGCTGCAGTCGACCTTCGGCATCAACAACGTCTGCCTGACGGGCGGCCGCCCGGAACTGATGAACCTGAAGGACCTGATCCAGGCCTTCATCGCCTTCCGCGAGGAAGTTGTCACCCGGCGGACCAAGTATCTTCTCGCCAAGGCGCGCGACCGCGCCCACATCTTGGTCGGCCTCGCCATTGCCGTCGCCAATATCGATGAGGTGATCGCGCTGATCCGCAATGCCCGCGACGCCGCTGAAGCGCGCGAGTCCCTGATGGCGCGCGCCTGGCCGGCAAAGGACATGGCACCGCTGATCGCGCTGATCGCCGATCCGCGCCATCGCCTGGCTGCCGACGATACCTATCGCCTGTCGGACGAGCAGGCCCGCGCCATTCTCGATCTGCGCCTGCAGCGCCTGACGGCGCTGGGCCGCGACGAGATCGCCGAAGAGCTGGAGAAGCTCGCGGTCGAGATTTCCAACTACCTGGATATCCTAAAGTCGCGCGAGCGCGTGATGAACATCATCCGCGATGAACTGACAGCGCTCAAGACCGAGTTCGCCACGCCGCGCCGCACCGAGATCATAGACAATGACGGCGAGGTCGAGGACGAAGACCTGATCCAGCGCGAGGACATGGTTGTGACCGTCAGCCATGCCGGCTATGTCAAGCGCGTGCCGCTGTCGACCTACCGGGCCCAGCGCCGCGGCGGCAAGGGCCGGGCCGGCATGCAGACTCGCGACGAGGATTTCGTCACCAAGCTCTTCGTCGCCAGCACCCATACGCCGATCCTGTTCTTCTCGTCGGCGGGCATGGTTTATCGCATGAAGGTCTGGCGCCTGCCGGTGGGCAATCCGCAGTCGCGCGGCAAGGCGCTGATCAACCTGCTGCCGCTGGCGCAGGATGAGCACATCACCACCATCATGCCCATGCCGGAGGATGAAGCCACCTGGGGTTCGCTGCAGCTGATGTTCTCAACCCGCTCGGGCAATGTGCGGCGCAATGAGCTGTCCGACTTCGAAAGCATCAACCGGGCCGGCAAGATCGCCATGAAGCTGGACGAGGGCGACCAGATCGCAGGCGTCGAAATCTGTACCGAAGCAAATGACGTGCACCTGACCACCGCGCAGGGGCAATGCATCCGCTTCCCGGTGAACGATGTCCGCGTGTTCAAGGGGCGCGATTCTACCGGCGTCCGCGGCATCAGGCTTGAAGACGGCGACAGGGTCATCTCCATGTCGATCCTGCGCCATGTCGAAGCCACGGCGGATGAGCGTGCGGCCTTCCTGAAGATGTCGCGCGCCGTGGCTGGCGAAGAGACGGAAGCGGGCGTTTCGGACGAGGAGACGGCAGCCGATGCAACGCTGTCGCAGGAGCGCTATGCCGAGTTGGGCGCGGCCGAGCAGGTGATCCTGACCGTGTCGTCCAACGGCTATGGCAAGCGCACGTCGTCCTACGAGTACCGGATCACCGGCCGTGGCGGCAAAGGCATCGTCGCCATGGCAGTGAATGACCGCAATGGTCCGCTGGTGGCCAGCTTCCCGGTACAGGACGAGGACGAAATCATGCTGGTCACCGACGGCGGCCAGCTTATCCGGTGCCCGGTGCATGACATCCGCAAGGCCGGGCGTTCGACGCAGGGCGTCATCGTTATCGACGTGGCCGATGACGAGCATGTCGTGTCGGTCGAGCACATCAGCGAGGACGAAGCCGAAGGCGAGGCCTGAGCGGGACGGAAACGAGGAGTGCAATAACATGACGCTTGAGACTTACGTTGCCTTCTGCCTGGCGGCTGCCGCGCTGGCCTTCGTTCCGGGGCCCACGGTCACGGTCATCATCGCCAACAGCCTGCGCCATGGCACGTCGGCCGGACTGATGAATGTTCTGGGCACCCAGGCGGGTTTCCTGATCTGGCTGGTCATTGCCGCCCTGGGCCTTGGCGCCGCCATCGAGGTCATGGGCGTCTGGTTCGACGTGCTGCGCTATGCGGGCGCGGCCTATCTGGTCTGGCTCGCCATCAAGCTGTTCCGCTCCAACGGCGACCTCGCGGTGGCGGTGGACCGGGCCCGGCCCAATGGCAGCTTCTTTCTGCAGGGCTTCATCGTGATCATCTCCAATCCGAAGATGCTTGTACTCTTCGGCGCCATGATCCCGCCCTTCATCACGCCCGGCGGCGACCCGATTCGGCAGATCCTGCTGCTGGGCGGTACCTTCATGGCGATCGCCCTGGCGGGTGACACGGCTTACGCCCTGCTGGCGGGCCGCGCCGGGGCCTGGCTGTCGCGGTCGCGCATCCGCTCGCTCGAGATTGCGAGCGGATGCTTCCTCATGGCGGGTGGCGTCTGGATGGCCCTGCGCGGCCGCTGAGAGTCAGGCCATGCCCAGCTTTCGCGCCAGTTCCATGTCCCAGTATGTGGCCTCGATCTTGTGGCCGTCGGGGTCGCGCACGAAGCAGCCGTAGTAGGGCTCGCCATAGTCATGGCGATGGCCGGGGTCGCCATCTGCCGCGGCGCCGGCGGCAAGCGCCTCCTTGAAGAACAGGTCGACCTCGGCCTTCGACTGGGCCGCGAAGCCCACATGAGTGCCGTTTCCTGCGGTGGCCGGCTTGCTGTCAAAGGGACTGTTGATCCAGAATTCCGGATAGGTCTTTCCGAAGGCCGCCGCCCCGGGGTGCTCCATGATGAGCTTGCAGCCAATGACCTTCAGGATCCGGCCGTAGAAAGCCTTTGCTCTTTCGTAGTCATTCGTTCCAAGTGACACGTGTGAAATGCACGACTGGTTTTCCTCTGCCATTGTGGCCTCCTTCGATGCAGGTCCTCGATACAATCCTTTGCTACCGTCACCCTGCTGACAGGTTGCGGCAGCATGATGAAGCGTCTAGTCTTGCTCCATGGCACGGATTGGTTTCTATCCCGGCTCCTTCGACCCCGTCACTTTCGGGCATCTCGACATCATTGCCCGCTCGGCGCGTCTGGTGGACAGGCTGGTGCTGGGTGTCGGCGTGCATCATGGCAAGCAGGCCCTCATTGCGGCGGGCCAACGCATCGAGCTGCTGGACCAGGTGACGCGGCCAATTGCGGAACATACGGGCGTGAAGATCGCGATCGAGACCTTCGATGGCCTTGCGGTGGATGCCGCGCGGCGCGCCCATGCCAGTCTCATCATTCGCGGCCTGCGCGATGCGTCGGACTTCGACTACGAGGTGCAGATGGGCCAGATGAACGGCGCCCTGGCGCCCGACATCGAAACGGTCTTCCTGGCCGCTTCGCCAGCCACCCGGATGATCGCCTCGTCGCTGGTCAAACAGATCGCCCGGATGGGTGGCGACGTTACCCTGTTCATCCCAAAGGAAGCCGTGGCCGTGGTGAAGGCGGCGCTCAAGGCGACTTGAGTGCTGCGTCATTGATCTCGATGACGTGGTTGTCGGGATCTACCAGATAGAGTTGCAGGTAGGGCGCAGGCCCCTCCAGGCGGAAGACCAGCCGCTTGGGGTCGCCATCTGGTCTGTCGCCGCCATAGCCCAGGGATTCGAGGTGCCGGACGGTGGCTTTGAAGTCCGCCACGCGGGCGGCGAAGTGGATCTCGGCGGTATCGACCAATGGCGCGGGGCGGAAGTGAACCTGGGGATTGACCGTCAGGTGGATCTCGAGAGTCCCGCAGGCCATCCATGCGCCGGTATTGTTGAAAGGCGGCCGGGCGATCCGCTGCAGTCCCATGACGTCCCGATAGAAGGCGACGGACCTGTCCAGGTCGGTCACGGGCAGCGAGACGTGATCGAAAGAGGTGACTTTCATGCTGGTTCTCCGGGGCGTTATGCCGAGATTTGCACTCTTTGCCCGGCAGGGCAATGCGGTGGACAGTCGGAGCGGAAAGCCATCGCATTGACATTTTCATGCTGTCCGTTCAGGAACCGGACCGGTAACCAAAGGAGAGATCATGATCAAGAAACTGGGCCTTGCCGCACTGGCGGCGGGCATGCTGGCGGGCCCCGCGCTCGCGGCCGAGAAACTCACCGTCGAGACCAGCAAGGGCTGCTCTTTCGACATCACGCTGCGCCCGGATCTGGCGCCGAAGCACGTCAAGCAGATTACCAAGCTCGCGAAGGAGGGCTTCTACGACGGCATCGTCTTTCATCGCGTGATCGACGGATTCATGGCGCAGACCGGCGATCCGACCGGCACCGGCATGGGCGGGTCCAACGAGCCCGACATCCAGGCGGAGTTCACCGCCGAGCACTTCGCGCGCGGCACCGTCGGCATGGCCCGGTCGCAGGATCCGAACTCGGCCAACAGCCAGTTCTTCATCATGTTCGCCGAGGGCGGTTTCCTCGACAGCAACTACACGGTCTGGGGCAAGGTCGATGAGCAGGGCATGGCCTGCGTCGACAAGATCGCGCGCGGCGAGCCGCCGGCAAAACCCGACAAGATGGTCAAGGTGACGGTGAAGTGATGGCTGATCTCGAGAACACGATCTACATGGACATCGCCACGGCCAAGGGCGAACCCAAGGGCCGGGTCACCATCCAGCTCCGTCCCGATCTCGCGCCCAATCATGTGGCGCAGATCAAGTCACTGGCGCGCGAGGGCTTCTACGACAACGTGGTCTTCCACCGCGTGATCGAAGGATTCATGGCCCAGGGCGGCGATCCCACGGGAACCGGCATGGGCGGCTCGAAGCGGCCGAACCTGAAGCAGGAGTTCTCGCGCGAACCGCATGTGCGCGGCATCTGCTCCATGGCGCGCTCGCAGAATCCGGATTCGGCCAACAGCCAGTTCTTCATCTGCTTCGATGACGCAGGCTTCCTCGATCGTCAGTACACGGTCTGGGGCAAAGTCATCGACGGCATGGAGATTGTCGACACAATCAAGCGCGGCGAGCCAGTGCGCGAGCCCGACAAGATCGCCAAAATGCAGGTCGCGGCCGACGTCAAGGCATGAAGCCTCTCCTCGCCGCCGCTGCCCTGTCTGCCGCACTTGCCGGTCCCGCCTCGGCGACGGAGTGGGTGATTTGCGGCGACGGCGAGGAGAAAGCAAGTTTCGAGGTGCTGCTCGGTTCGCTGGACGTGATCGCCATCGACACGATCCGCATCAGCGCCGATGGCAAGCAATGGTCTACCAAGCCGGACGCCGGAGTGACGAAGATCGAGGTCGGGCAGGCCTTCGAAACCGGCGACCAGATGTGGATCGACGTGATGAGCGAGGGCATGGGCGGCATCGTCGCGAGGCTTCGCCTGTTCACGGCCCATGAAGAACCGGATGGCGAGGGCGAGCCCTTCGACGCCACCGGCGGCATCCTGCACATGCCCGGCGTCGGCGCCTGGGCGGTGAGCTGTTCCGGCCCCTGATGCGGGTTTCCGACTTCGACTTCCATCTGCCACCGGAGCGGATCGCGCTGCGGCCGGCAAGCCCCCGCGAATCCGCGAAGCTGCTTGTCGTCCGCCCCGATCGGCTGGAGGATCGCAGCGTCGCGGATCTGCCGGGCCTCTTGCGGCCAGGCGACGTGCTGGTCTTCAACGACACCAAGGTCATTCCCGCCGCCCTCAGCGGCCAGCGCATCGGCCGCGGCGGAACCACGCCGAAGATCGAGGCGCTGCTGCACATGCGGCTCGACGGCAGCCGCTGGAAGGCCTTTGCCCGGCCCGGCAAGAAGCTGCTGGCGGGCGACCGGCTGGTCTTTGGCGGAACGCTGCAGGCGGAGGTGGAGAACAAGGGAGACGCGGGCGAGGTCACGCTCGCCTTTGACCTGTCCGGACCGGACCTCGATGCGGCCCTGCGGGCCGTGGGGGAGATGCCCTTGCCGCCCTATATCGCGGGCAAGCGCAGCGTCGACGCGCAGGACCGTTCCGACTACCAGACGGTTTACGCCGCGAAGGAAGGCGCCGTGGCTGCGCCCACCGCCGGGCTGCACTTCACGCCGAGCCTGATGAAGTCCTTGCAAGAAGCTGGAATATCGACAGAATTCGTAACGCTTCATGTCGGGGCAGGGACCTTCCTGCCGGTCAAGGCGGAAGATACCGAAGACCACAGGATGCATGCCGAGTGGGGCGAAGTGTCGATGGCCGTTGCCGGGCGGCTGGCCGCAGCCCGCGCGGCCGGT
>JBGSNJ010000197.1:0-1727 GCA_041739715.1 Aestuariivirga sp. | reverse complement strand
GCGGCCGCGGGGGCACTTGCCCTCTCCCTGTTCCTGCCGCTGTCCGCAGCATCAACCCCTGCCTCGGCCGGAACCGATGTATTCATCGGCGTCGGCGTGGGCAATGGCTGCTGGAACGGCCCCTTCTACAATTGCGGCTATGGCCGACCCTATTACCGGCCATATGCACGCTATCCGCGCCATTATGACGACGACCGCTATCGGCCCGGAAAACTGAGCTGCGGACAGGCACGCCAGGACCTGCGTGATCGTGGCTACCGCAGCATCAAGACCAACGACTGCAGGGGCACGCAATACTCCTTCCGCGCGGTAAAGAATGGCCGCCATTATCTTGTCCGAATTAACGCTCTTAATGGCAGGATCATTGGCCGCAGCCGGATCTGATGGCAGACTGGCGCCGCGTTGGGGACACTTCATGATCGCACGGTTTACCACCATTGCCTTGGCCGCAACCTTTCTGGCCGTCTCCGCTGTCGGCGACGCCGAGGCCGGCGAGCGCAAGAAGCGGAAATGGCGGCAGATCTACGACCAGGCGCCGGAATATGTGCTGCGCCGGCCCCTGAGCTATATCTTCGGCGGCGGCTATTCGCTGACGCCGGAGGAGTTTGCCATGCTCTATGGCGACGATCCGGACTTCGATGAAGATTACTACGATCCGGAACGTGACGTGCAAGAGCCTGCAGTCAAGAAGAAATCCAAGCCGGCCAGCGCCATCGTGAAGCCGAAGGCAAAGCCGGCCTTGAAGACCGCGCCAAAGCCAGCGGAATCGACGGTATCGGACCCTGCCGCCAAGTCCGATGCCGCGGTCAAGACTGCCGCTGTGTCGTCCAAGCCGGAAACCACGGCATCAGGGCCCAAGGCGGAATCGACGGCAGCCAAGGCCGCAGGCGGTGCCCTGAGCTGCGACAAGGCGGGGCAGATCATCTCTGGCTATGGCTTCAGTGCCGTCAAGCCTTCGGTCTGCACCGGCAAGGTCTATGCCTTCAATGCCACCCGCGATGGCAACAGTTTCGCCATCAAGCTCGACTCAGGCAGCGGTGAACTGACCGAAGTGAAGAAGCAATAGCTTGTCCTTCGGCGGCGCCCGGCGGTAAACCGGCACGCAAGCCGGAGATTTGCTATGCAGCTCTTTCCCACGCCGGACAATCCGCTCCCGGACGGGGCCGTTTGCGTGGCCCTTCACACCGAGGACGGCATCCGGCTCCGCGCCATGCGGGCCGGTCCGCGCCAGGCGCGCGGCACTGTCGTCATCCTGGGCGGTCGTGGCGACTTCATGGAGCGCTATTTCGAAACGGCGAGCGATCTCATCGCGCGCGGTTACCATGTGGCATCGGTGGACCTCCGCGGCCAGGGCGGTTCGGAGCGCCTGCTGGACGATCCGCTGCGCAGCCATGTCACCAGTTTCAAGGGCTATGACATCGATGTGCGCACCCTGATGCGCGATCTGGTCATGCCGCATTGCCCGGCGCCCCATTTTGCACTGGGACACTCGACCGGCGGCCATGTACTGCTCCGGCTGTTGCGCCGTGACCGGTTCTTCGCACGGGTGGTGGTGTGCTCTCCCCTGCTCGGCATTCTGTACGGCAGGTGGCCGAGGCCCGTGGCGGCGCTATTGGTCTTCCTGGCCTGCAGCCTGGGCCTGGGTTGGCTCTACCTGCCGGGCCAACGCAAGCGCCCCCTGGGCCGAAGCGACTTCGGCGTCTATCCGCTCACCTCGGACCGGCGGC
>JBGSNJ010000193.1:0-4090 GCA_041739715.1 Aestuariivirga sp. | reverse complement strand
AGGCCGTGAACGTCGCACCGCCCGTTTCCGCAAGGACCTTCGTGATCGCTGCCGTCAGCGACGTCTTGCCGTGGTCAACATGGCCAATCGTGCCAATGTTGCAATGCGGCTTGTCGCGGTTGAATTTCTCTTTGGCCATCGGATATCTCCGTTACTCGAATTCGCTTAGGCGTATTTCTTCTTGACTTCTTCGGCCACCGCGCCAGGAACCTGGGCATAGTGGTCGAACTGCATGGTGTAGGACGCACGGCCCTGGCTCATCGAGCGCAGGTTGTTGATGTAGCCGAACATGTTGGCGAGCGGCACGAGCGCATTGATGATGTTGGCGTTGCCGCGCATCGAGGTGCCGACAATCTGGCCGCGCCGCGAGTTGAGGTCGCCGATCACGCCGCCAAGGAATTCCTCGGGGCTGGTCACTTCCACCTTCATGATCGGCTCGAGCAGCACGGCGCCCGCCTGATCGAAGGCCTCGCGCATGGCCATGCGGGTCGCGATCTCGAAGGCGATGGCCGAGGAGTCGACCTCGTGATAGGCGCCGTCGATCAGCGTCACCTTCAGGTCGACGACCGGGAAGCCGATGACCGGGCCGCTGGAGAGCACCGAGTTGAGGCCCTTTTCCACGCCCGGGATGTATTCCTTCGGAACCGAACCGCCCACGATCTTGGACTCGAAGGCATTGCCCGCGCCCTTCTCGTTGGGCTCGACCTCGAGGATCACCCGCGCGAACTGGCCAGTACCGCCGGTCTGCTTCTTGTGGGTGTAGTCCTTGGTCACCTTGCGGGTGATGGCTTCGCGATAGGCGACCTGCGGGGCGCCGACGGCCACTTCCACCTTGTGGGTGCGCTTCAGGATGTCGACCTTGATGTCGAGATGAAGTTCGCCCATGCCCTTGATGATGGTCTCGCCCGACTCGGAGTCGGTGGAGACGCGGAAGGACGGGTCTTCGGCTGCCAGCTTGTAGAGGGCCACCGCCATCTTTTCCTGGTCGGCCTTGGTCTTGGGCTCGACCTTCATTTCGATGACCGGCTCGGGGAATTCCATCTTCTCGAGGATCACCGGCTTGTTGGGATCGCACAGCGTGTCGCCGGTGCGGGTTTCCTTGAGACCGACCAGGGCGACGATGTCGCCGGCATAGGCCTCGGAGATTTCCTCGCGGTTGTTGGCATGCATGAGAACCATGCGGCCGACGCGCTCGGTCTTCTCGCGGGTCGAGTTCAGCAGCGCCACGCCCTTCGACAGCGTGCCGGAATAGATGCGGCAGAAGGTGAGAATGCCGTACTGGTCGTCCATAAGCTTGAAGGCCAGCAGCGACAGCGGCTCGCTGTCGGAGGCCGGGCGCGTCGTCTCCTCGCCGGTCTTCACGTCGATGCCCTTGATCGAGGGGCGGTCGAGCGGCGACGGCAGATAGTCGACGACGGCGTCGAGAAGCGGCTGGACGCCCTTGTTCTTGAAGGCCGAGCCGCAGAGCACCGGGAAGAAGGCGCTGGTCAGCACCGCCTTGCGCAAAAGCTTCTTGATCGTCTCGTTGGCGATCTCCTTGCCGTTCAGATAGTCGTCCATCGCCTGGTCGTCGAGTTCGACGCAGGCCTCGATCATCTCGGCGCGGGCCTGGTTGGCCGCATCGACGAGATCGGCCGGAATGTCCTCGTCATGGAAATTGGCGCCCAGCGACTCGTTCTCCCAGATCACGGCCTTCATGCGTACCAGGTCGACGATGCCCTTGAAGTCGGCTTCGGCGCCGATCGGCAGCTGGATCGGGACCGGGCGGGCGCCGAGGCGCTCCTTGATGTCCTTGATGCACTGCTCGAAGGACGCGCCGGTCTTGTCCATCTTGTTGCAGAAGACGATGCGCGGCACGTTGTACTTGTCGCCCTGGCGCCACACGGTCTCGGTCTGGGGCTCAACGCCCTGGTTCGAGTCGAGAACGCAGACCGCGCCGTCGAGCACGCGCAGGGACCGCTCGACTTCGATGGTGAAGTCCACGTGTCCGGGCGTGTCGATGATGTTCATCCGCTTGCCGTTCCAGAAAGCGGTGGTGGCGGCCGAGGTGATGGTGATGCCGCGCTCCTGCTCCTGCTCCATGAAGTCCATGATGGCAGCGCCGTCGTGCACTTCGCCGATCTTGTGGCTCTTGCCGGTGTAATAGAGGATCCGCTCGGTCGTGGTCGTCTTGCCGGCATCGATGTGAGCCATGATGCCGAAGTTGCGATAGTCCTCGATGGCGTGTGCGCGAGCCATGGTTCAGTCTTCCTGTATCTCTTACCAGCGGTAATGGGAGAAGGCGCGGTTCGCCTCTGCCATCTTGTGGGTGTCTTCGCGCTTCTTCACGGCGGTGCCGCGGTTGTTCGCGGCATCGAGAAGCTCGCCCGACAGGCGGTCCACCATCGTGGTTTCGTTGCGATTGCGGGCGGCGGTGATGATCCAGCGGATGGCCAGCGCCTGGCGGCGCTCGGTGCGGACTTCGACCGGCACCTGGTAGGTGGCGCCGCCGACGCGGCGCGAGCGCACTTCGATGGCCGGAGCCACATTGTTCAGCGCATCGTGGAACACCTGGATCGGGTCCTGCTTCGCCTTGGCCTGGATCTTTTCCATGGCGCCGTAGACGATGCCCTCGGCGGCAGACTTCTTGCCGTCGTACATCAGGTTGTTCATGAACTTGGAGACGACCAGATCGCCGAACTTCGGATCCGGATTGATTTGACGCTTATCTGCGCGGTGACGACGAGACATTTACCGTTCCTCCCCGCTCTTACTTCGGACGCTTCGCGCCGTACTTCGAACGGCGCTGGCGGCGCTTGGCGATACCCTGGGTATCGAGCACGCCGCGAATGATGTGATAGCGAACGCCGGGAAGGTCCTTCACGCGGCCGCCGCGGATCATGACCACCGAGTGTTCCTGAAGATTATGGCCTTCGCCCGGAATGTAGCTCACCACTTCGAAACCGTTGGTGAGACGCACCTTGGCCACCTTCCGGAGTGCCGAGTTCGGCTTCTTCGGCGTGGTGGTATAGACGCGCGTGCAAACGCCGCGCTTCTGGGGGCAAGACTGCATCGCCGGCACCTTGTTCCGATAGGTCGGAGCCTGGCGGGGCTTGCGGATGAGCTGGTTGATCGTCGGCATTGTGGCCTTGTCTCTACCTTCGCGAAACCTGTTCGAACCCTGACACGCATAACAAATGAACACTGGCGCGATCCGGGCTCGGGATCTCGCAGTGCTCCAAAACCAGAGGACCCGAAGACCGGCAGGGCCTTTGGGTCTTGACCTCAGATATGCAGTTTTGCTTTCCTGTCAGCGTTTCGAAACGCGAGGTTCCGACTGCCTGCCGCTGGAAAGCATGCGGGCTTCTACAGGCGGGAGGTGTTGCAGTCAACCCCCAAACGCGCGTCGATTTCACCAAAAAATAGGGCTGAAACAGCAGTCTGACGGGGGGATTGGGGCGAAATGGTGGCCCGGCGGCCCAACACCCTGCCAGCCTATCTCGCAGCTGCGAGAATCGCCTCGGGCTGCGAGCAGTTGCAGTGTGATCAGGCGCGCGAGTCGAATGCCGCGCCGGGCTTCCGCCTCTCCCAATGACCATCGGTCGAAACGGGGCCTGCATCGATCTTTGCCGAGAGCTGGCACTACCCTTCGGTCTGCAAACCGCCTTCCCTGCACGCGGCAGCATTGGAGACTTGGCACGCAGGTGAGACCCGGAGTTCGACCGTCAGCCGGCACCTTGCCCTTCTCCAGCCTCAGCAGAGGGCAAGTGGGCATATGACTGCGCTCTCCACCCTGCCCTGGCTTCCGGCGCTGACGGCAGCCGTCCTGGTGTTTCTGGCCGCCATTGTCCGGGGCTACTCCGGGTTCGGCTTCTCGCTGCTTGCGATAACCGCCCTCTCCCTCGTCTATCCGCCCGCCGAGATCATCCCATCCATCTTCCTGCTCGAGATCGCCGCCAGCCTTCATCTCCTTCCCGGCCTGCTGCGCGACATCCACTGGCGTTCGGTCGGTCTCCTGCTGGCGGGTACCGCCGTTGGAACCCCGCTGGGCGTCGCCCTGCTCACGAGCCTGCCCGCCGCGCCCATGAAGCTGGCGCTGGCCGCCTTCGTG
>JBGSNJ010000173.1:0-4172 GCA_041739715.1 Aestuariivirga sp. | reverse complement strand
GCCGGAAAGCTGCGACGGCTTGCGGGCGAGCAGCGGCCCGAGCTGCAGCATGTCGGCGGCGCGCTGGGTGCGCTTCTCGATGTCGGCACGGTCATGCCCGGTCATGCGCAGGCCGAAGCCGATGTTGTCCTTGACCGTCATGTGCGGATAGAGCGCATAGGACTGGAACACCATGGCGACGCCGCGGTCGGCGGGCTCCACATCCCGCATCTCGCGTCCGCCGATCTGCAGCGATCCCGATGTGATGTCCTCGAGACCGGCGACCATGCGGAGCAGCGTGGACTTGCCGCAGCCCGAGGGTCCGACGAAGACGCAGAACTCGCCATCCGCGATGTCGAGATCGACGCCCTTTATGATGTGGACGTCGCCAAACGACTTCCTGGCATTGCGCAATGTGACGGTCGCCATGGTCTATCCCTTTGTCGCGCCCAGCGTGAGGCCTGCGATGAAGTGCTTCTGCATCATGAAGAACATTGCGACCGGCGGCAGGGCGGCAATGATCGATGCTGCGGCGATCAGCTCCCAGGCAACCTTCCACTGGCCCTTCAACTCGTTCATGCCGGCGGTGACCGGCCGCACATCGGCCGACTGCGCCATGATGGTGGCCCAGAAATAGTCATTCCAGACGAAGGTGAAGATCAGGACCGAAAGCGCCGCGATGGCCGGCCGCATCAGCGGCATGACGATGTGCCAGAAGATCTTCCACTCGCTGACCCCTTCGACGCGCCCCGACTCGATCAGCGCGAAGGGCAGGCCCTTGATGAAGTTGCGCATGAAGAGCGTGCAGAAGCCCGTCTGGAAGGCCACGTGGAACATCACCAGCCCCGTCGTGGTGTTGTACAGGCCCAGCTGCAGCGTGAGGTCGCGCACCGGAATGGCGAGGATCTGGAAGGGCACGAAATTGCCGGCGATGAACATGAAGAACAGGAGCAGGTTGCCCTTGAACTTGTAGACCGCAAGGGCATAGCCGGTGAGGCAGGAGAGCGCCACGGCGCCGATCACCGTGGGGATCGTCACCCTGAAGGAGTTGAGGATGTAGTAGCCGATGTTGCTGTTCTTGAAGACGGCCGTGTAGTTCTCGATGCCGGCGAAGCTGGAGGGCATGCCGAAGTAGTTTCCGGCCGCCAGGTCGCTCGACGGGCGGATCGAGGTAACGGCAATGCCGATCAGCGGCAGCAGCCAGACGATGAGCGCGATAGGCAGCAGGACCTTGTAGCTGCGCTGGACCCAGGGGCTGGTGCGGGCAATGGGCGTCGGGAACATCAGCCGTGCCTTTCCTGCGCAAGCATGCGGACGATGAAGAGCGTGATGAAGACCAGCATGATGGCGAAGAGCACCACCGCGATGGCCGCGCCATAGCCCATGGCCACGCCATACTCCGACAGGGCCTGCTCATACATGAAGTAGGACAGCACGCGGGTGGAACCGTAGGGGCCGCCCACGGTCATGATGGAGATCAGGTCGAAGGAGCGCAGCGCACCGATCACGGTGACGACGACCGCGATGAAGGTGGCCGGCCGTAGCTGCGGGATGATGATGTGCCAGAGCATGGACCAGCCCTTGGCATTGTCCATGCGGGCGGCTTCGACCTGCTCGGGATTGATGTTGTTCAACCCGGTCAGGTAGAGGATCATGCAATAGGCGATCTGCGGCCAGAGGCCGGCGGCGATGATGCCATAGGTGGCGTATCGTTCGTCCGCGAGGATGGCGACTTCCGTGCCGGTGATGGCGCCGATGATCTTGGGCAGGAGGCCGAAATCGGGCGCGTAGAACCAGCTGAAGATCAGTCCGACGACCACCTGGCTGATGACGAAGGGAAAGAAGAACAGCGACTTGTAGAGCCTGATGCCGGCGACAGTCTGGTTGAGGAAGAGCGCGACCGCGAGGCCGGCCGGAATGGCCAGCATGTAGAGAACAAGCCAGATGATGTTGTTCTTGAGCGAGGTGTAGAAGGAATCGTCGTCGAGCAGCTCGCGATAGTTGTCGAGACCGATCCAGGTCTTGGGACCGAGCCCGTCCCATTCGTAGAAGCTGATCCAGATCGACTGGAAGATCGGGATGATCACATAGACAAGGAACAGCAGCAGGCCGGGCGCCAGGAAAAGCCAGGGCGCGATGTCTCGCTGATTCCACCGTTTGGACCGGCTGCCGCTCATGATCCCCGTCCCCGATTGCAGGCGCAAGGCTGGAAGAAAGTGGGCCGGACATCCGAAGATGCCCGGCCCCAGCGGAGGATTACTTGTAGACCTTCTGCCGGACCTTCTCGAGGCGCTCGAGAATGGCATCGACGTTCTCGGGCTTCACCATGAACTCCTGGAAGCCTTCCATGCCGGCCTTGGCCATGTCGGCCGGCGCGTCGCGATCGAAGAACTGGGCGAGCGCATAGGCGCTGGACAGCATCTCGAAGCCCGCCTTGATGAAGGGATCGTCGCCAACCGTGGACTGGTTGTTGACCGGAAGCTGGTTCAGCGTCGCGTTCATCTTGGTCTGGGCCTCGGCCGAGCCGAGATAGGCGAGAAACTTCTTCGCGTCTTCCTTGTTGTTGGCGCCTGACGGAATGTGGAAGGTATCGGTCGGTGCTTCCTCGGCGCGCGGAATTCCGGGCGTGATTTCCGGGAAGACCATGAAGCCGAGCGTCTCGTTGGTCATGCCGCCGTCCTTGAAGGTCGGCACAGCGAAGTTGCCCATGACATAATGCGCAGCCTTGCCCTGCGAGAGCAGTGCCGCGGCATCCTGCCAGTCGATCGCCGCGTGGTTGGCGGTGGTGTAGGGCGCGATCTTGGCCCATTCGGCGAAGGTGGCCTTCACCTTGGGATCGGTCCAGGGCACCTTGCCGTTGGCAAGATCCATGTGGAACTCGTAGCCGTTGGTGCGGAGATTCAGGTAGTCGAAGATACCGGCGGCGGGCCACAGGGCCTTGGTGCCGGTGGTGAGGCAGTCGATGCCGGCCGCCTTGAACTTCTCGCAGTTGGCGACGAACTCGGCCCAGCTCTTGGGCTCGCTCACGCCGGCCTTCTTGTAGGCTTCCTTGTTGTAGTAGATGCCCCACTGATAATAGGTGTAGGGAACGCCCCACTTCTTGCCGTCGATGGTCATCGAGGCGGCGGTGGACTTGAGCTGGTCGTTGAAGCCATTGGCCTCCCAGACATCGTCGACCGGCTCGAAGAGGCCGGCCTTGACGAAGGGCGCCATGCGATTACCGGCATACCAGGCCGCCACGTCCGGCGGATCGGCGGTGAGGAAGTTGCGAATGGCCGACTTGTAGCCCTCGTGGTCGAAGTTGTTCCACTTCACCGTGATGTCGGGGTTCTTGGCCTGGAAGTCGGCGATCAGTTCCTCCATCGCCTTCTTGGGCGCGGGGTCGGACTGGTCCGAATTGATCACCAGTTCGCCGGCGAGCGCGGTCGAAACGGTCAGGGCAAAGCTGAAGGCGAGCCCGGTGAGGCCCTTGAAAACGGTCATGTTGTTCCTCCCATTGGCCGCAGCCACCATGGCGGCGGCGGGTCTGCACGTGCCCGGTTATTGTTGTTTCCGGTTCGCGTGTATGGCTTGACGATGCGCTGCAAAACCGTAAGGTTCTACCGGAGATATTGTGCAGACTTCCGGTTTTCTAAGGTCGTCAGATCACATGGCGGAGCGTCAGGCCCCCGACTATCGCGACGAGAGCGTGCCCGCCCTGCCCGAGACGGAGCGCGGCCATCCGCTGGTCGTCTTCGGCGATCATCGCTTCTGCGCCGGCGAGACCACCGTCGTGCAGCGGATGAAGGGTCCGCACATGCACAGCCAGATCGAGCTCAACTTCGTTCTCGAAGGCGAGATGCACTACTGGTTCGACGGCCGCGCGCTGACCGTCTCGGCCGGCCGCCTGGCGCTGTTCTGGGGCATGATCCCGCACCAGGTGACCGACATCGCGGAACCCACCCGCTTCGTTGTTCTCTATGTGCCGATGACCGTTTTCCTGGGTCTTCCGGCCCTCAGCCGCCTGCGCGAGGCGATCTTCCGCGGCGCGGTGGTCGAGGCGCTCGACATCCGCCCCTGGGACCGCCACATCTTCCTGCGCTGGCGCGAGGAGCTGCTGTCGGGCGATCCGCAGATCGAGCAGATCGTGCGCGATGAACTCACCGCACGCATACGCCGTCTCGACCGCGAGGGCTGGCACGACCTGCGCGACG
>JBGSNJ010000168.1:0-2693 GCA_041739715.1 Aestuariivirga sp. | reverse complement strand
CATCTTCGCCCTCACGACGCGGCACCCCTTGCCCGCGACGCCCGGCTCGCCGCTGTGCAGTGCCGCATCGGCCTTGCCGCGGCTGAACGGGCTCGAGATTGCCCTCAAGGGCGGACAGGTCGGCGGCGACGACTACTTCGTCCGCCTGCGCGACGGCAGGGTCTGACCGTAATCGCCCCGACCGATCGCGCAGGCCGGACCTGAGTGATGCGGGTCACAGACGGACGGCCCGGAATCCCTAAGGTCATGAGCGTCGTCTGTTGTCACCGGTCAGGAGGCTGCCATGTCGAAGCCGTTTCGAACTCTCGCCACGCCGCTGCGCTGCACCTTCAACGCCTTCAGCAGCTACGTCGAACGCCGCCGCAGGGCGGCCGACCTCCGCAACCTCGACAAGACCCTTCTGAGAGACGCGGGACTCTCGCAGCCCGAAATCGACGATCTGCGCCGCGTCTTCTTCTAGCCGCCCGCCGGCCAGGTGCCGCGTCATCTGCGCGGCGTTCCGGCCGGCCGGGTGCGGCTGTTCTCACTGCGACCTTATGAAGGTTCCGTTCCGCAACTCGCTGACCGCCTGCTGCAGCTCGGCCTGCGTGTTCATCACGATGGGCCCATACCAGGCCACCGGCTCCTTGATGGGCTTTCCGGACACGAGAAGGAACCGGACACCTTCATCGCCGGCCTGAACCGTGATCTCGTCGCCGCTGTCGAACAGCACAAGCGAGCGGTTGCCGGTGGTCTCGCGCACGTGGATCTCCTCGCCGTTCACCTCCTTCTCGGTGAGCACGCCGAAAGGCTTCGATGCCGCGCGGAAGTCACCGGAGCCTGCGAAGACATAAGCGAAGGCATGACGCTCTACTTCCACTTTCAGTGTCTTGCGCTTGCCCGGTGGCACCGAGACATCGAGATAGCGGGGCTCGGCGGCAATCCCGTCGACCGACCCGGTCTTTCCCCAGAAGTCGCCGCAGATGACCTTCACCCGCGTACCGTCGTCATCGACGACATCGGGAATCGCGGCCGCCTTGATGTCCTGGTAGCGCGGCGCCGTCATCTTGAGCGACGACGGCAGGTTGGCCCAGAGCTGGAAGCCATGCATGCGGCCCAGCCCGTCGCCGCGCGGCATTTCCTGGTGCATGATGCCGCGCCCCGCGGTCATCCACTGCACATCACCTGCGCCCAGCGTGCCGCGGTTGCCGAGGCTGTCGCCGTGATCGACCTCGCCGGAAAGCACATAGGTGATGGTCTCGATGCCGCGATGCGGATGCCAGGGGAAACCGGCCAGGTAATCGTCGGGACGGTCGTTGCGGAAATCATCCATCATCAGGAAGGGATCGAAGGGCTTGGTGTCGCCGAAGCCGAAGACGCGATGAAGCTTCACGCCCGCTCCTTCGATGGCTGGACGCGCTGTGGTGATGCTCTTGACCGGACGGACGGACATGGCGGAACTCCTCGAGGATGATGTTTCTCTCTAAACGTCATCCGGCGGCACACCGCAAGCGGGTGCCACCGGGTCGATGTCAGATGCCGTCAGCGCTTATGCACGCAGCGCGCCGGCGGTGCTGTCCGCAACCAGGGGAAGGCCGGCCCGCTTCAGGGCGAAGGCGCCTTCGCCGATCAGCACATGGGCCAGCGCGGCGGCGGACAGGAAAGCGGGATACTCCCAGCCGCCATTCGGGGCATTGAAGACCCAGCCGTTGGGGGCGTGGATGACCAGCGCGCCCAGGAGGATCGGCAGTGTCGCAAGCGCCACCCAGCGCGAATAGACGCCGAGGAGCAGGGCTGCGCCTCCCAGAAGCTCGGCCAGGATGATGGGCCAGGCCAGGGCCGCGGGCAGGCCGATGCTGGTGAGGAAGCCTTCGAAGCCGGCGACGGTGAAGACGCCAAGCTTCAGATAGGCATGGGCAATGAACATGACGCCGAGGGCTGCACGCAGGACAAAGGCGCCATAGGGGGCAAGGCGGGTGTCGATCATTTTCGGTCTCCGTGTTTGAATGATGTGCCCCGCATATTGCTCTTGCGTCTACGCAAGTAAATCAGCAAGAATGCAATTTAATCTTTGCATGAATGCAAAGTTTGAGTACTTCGTGGGCGGGCGACCTTGCCCTATGTGCCGTCCATCGCTGAACCCTCGTCGACAGGAGACACTCATGGGCACCACGGGCATCCATCACGTTACGGCAATCGCCGGCAATGCGCGCCGCAATCTCGATTTCTACACCCGGACACTCGGCCTGCGCCTCGTCAAGAGGACGGTGAACTTCGACGATCCCGGCACCTATCACTTCTATTTCGGCGATGCGGACGGTAGCCCCGGCAGCATCATCACGTTCTTCCCCTGGGACCATGTGGCCTCGGGCCGGCTCGGCACGGGCGAGACCCAGGAAACCGCATTGCGCGTTCCGGAAGCAGCACTCGGCTTCTGGCTGGAGCGCTTCGTGGCCATGGGCGTGAGCCATGAACCGGTCGCAACACGTTTCGGGGCGCGAACCTTGTCCTTCAAGGATCCGGACGGCATGGCGCTGACGCTCGTGGCGGTTCCCGGCGCGCAATCCGAGCCGGCCTGGAGCGATGGTTCCGTCCCTGAGGAATTCGCCATCCGCGGCATCCACGGCGTCACCCTCCTGCTGGCGGAAGCCGGGGCGACGGCGAAGATCCTTGCCGATGTTCTTGGCTTTGCGGAAGAGCGCACCGAGGGCGCC
>JBGSNJ010000045.1:0-1690 GCA_041739715.1 Aestuariivirga sp. | reverse complement strand
GCCACGCCGCCCTTCAGGTCCCAACCATGCTGCGCCGAGGCAGCAGCGGCCATGGCCCTCGCCACGGCCGCATCGTCGGCTTCCCGCACCTCCCCCAGCCTGACGCGGCGGTCCTGCGGCGAGGTGATGGTGCGGACGGGGCCGGACTTGACTGCATTGCCATTCACGATTGCGGAAGCGGCAATCGGAACCGCTGTGACCTCGTCTATGCCGCGGACGAAGCGTTCCCGCGTGGCATCGTCCCACATGGCATGGCCGGACGAATTGCGGCGACCCGGAAAGATGTCGGCCGGTAGCGGGATGCGCGGATGCGGCAGCGCGGTGAGCTTGCCCACCTCCACCACCGGATCGGCGATGATCTCGGCAATCGGCGCCTCGTCATCGGCCAGGCGGTTGACGAAGCTGGTGTTGGCGCCGTTCTCGAGCAGCCGCCGCACCAGATAGGCCAGCAGGTCTTCATGGCTGCCCACCGGCGCATAGATGCGGCAGGGCTGGTTCATCTTCGATACCCCGACCACCTGTTCGTAGAGCGCCTGCCCCATGCCATGCAGGCGCTGGAACTCGAAGCTGCGGTCATTGCCCGCCATGACCGAGATGGCCGCCAGCGTATGGGCATTGTGTGTCGCAAATTGCGGATAGAAGCGATCGCGATGGCCAAGCAGATAGCGGGCGCAGGCGAGGTAGCTGACATCCGTGGAAACCTTGCGGGTGAACAGCGGGTAGCTGGGGAACCCCTGCTCCTGCGCGCGCTTCACCTCGGTGTCCCAGTAGGCGCCCTTGACCAGCCGGACCGGAATGCGCCGGCCCGACTGCTCGGCCACCTGCGCCAGCCACTCCAGCACCGGCTTTGCCCGCTTGCTGTAGGCCTGCACGGCGAGGCCCAGGCCGTTCCAGTCCTTGAGGTTCGGATTCTGCGCCAGACGTCCGAACAGTTCGAGCGAGAGATCGAGACGGTTTGCCTCTTCCGCGTCGATGGTGAAACCGACATTCAGACGCTTGGCCATGGCGGCGAGATCAGCCACACGCGGCAGGAGCTCCACCATGACGCGGGCTTCCTGCTTTTCCTCGTAGCGCGGATGCAGGGCCGACAGCTTCACCGAGATCGAGGCGCGGGCGAAGATATCGTCGCCCCTGGTCTTCGCCCCCAGCGTCTTCAACGCATTGGCGTAGGAGGCATAGTAGCGGTCGGCATCTTCCATGGTAAACGCGGCTTCGCCCAGCATGTCGTAGGAGAAGCGGTAACCCTCGGCCTCCTGCGGCTTTGCCACCGCGATCGCCTCGTCGATCGTCCGCCCAAGGACGAACTGCTTGCCCATGATGCGCATGGCCTGCTTCATGGCGTTGCGGATGATCGGCTCGCCCGAGCGCGACACCAGCCGCTTCACATAGCCGCCGATGTCGCTGGTGGCCTCGCGCCCGAGGTCGACGAAGCGGCCGGTCAGCATGAGGCCCCAGGCCGAGGCATTGACGAAGAGCGACCCCGACTGGCCGAGGTGGCCGTCCCAGTCCTTGCCGCCGATCTTGTCGGCGATCAGCTTGTCCGCCGTCCCCGCGTCCGGAATGCGGAGCAGCGCCTCGGCGAGGCACATGAGGACCACCCCCTCTTCGGAAGAGAGCGAGTACTCCTGCATGAAGGCGTCGATGCCGCCCTGCTGGCGGCGGCCGGCCCGCACCGCCGCGACGAGCTGGC
>JBGSNJ010000004.1:0-3538 GCA_041739715.1 Aestuariivirga sp. | reverse complement strand
CCGTCGCTCACTGGCGGCAGCACCACCTCGCCGAAGACCTCGGGCCGCAGCCTGTCGCGCATCGGCGCGAGCAGCGCCAGTTCGTCCGCCGGCGGAACGCCCTCAGCCTTCAAGGGCGAGAGTTCGAAGAAGCTGGCCGTCCGGTCATAGAGCCCGTAGAAGAGATTCGTGTTCGACCATTCGAAGTCGAAGGCAAGATTCAGCGCCTGGCGCACCCGGATGTCCTGGAATTTGTCGCGCCGCAGATTGAAGAAAAAGCCCTGCGCCCCCGATGGCGTTTCGTCCGGCAGCACTTCCATCACCACGCGCCCGTCGCGCTTGGCGGGAAAATCATAGGCGGTCGCCCAGTCGCGCGAAGTGTATTCCTCGCGCAGGTCGAGGATGCCGGACTTGAGCGCTTCGAACCCGGCGGCGCGCTCGCGGAAATACTCGAAGCGGATTTCGTCGAAGTTCCAGCGCCCGCGATTCACTGGCAGGTCCTTGGCCCAGTAGTCGGGGCTCCGCGCATAGGCCACATACTGGCCCGGCTTGTAGTCCTTCACCGTGTAGGGGCCGGACCCCAGCGGCGGCGCGAGCGTCGACGTGGTGAAGTCCGCCTGGGCATAGTAAGCCTTGGAGAAGATCGGCAGCTGCGCCACGGTGAGCGGCAGGTCGCGCGTCTTGTCCCCCTTGAAGCGGTAGCGCAGGTCCTGCGGCCCCAGCACCTCGCAGCCTTCGACATCGCGAATGGTGATCCGGATGCGCTCATGGCCTTCGGTCGACAGCAGTCGGAAACTGTCGCAGACATCCTCGGCAGTGAGCGCGCTGCCATCGGCAAAGCGTGCTTCGGGCCGCAATCTGAAGGTGACGCTCTTTCCGTCATCCGCCACATCGGCACTCTCGGCCACCAGTCCGTAGATGGCATCGGGCTCGTCGGTGGCGCGCGCCATCAGCGTGTCGAACATCAGCTCCACGCCCTGGGCCGGATCGCCCTTGAGGATGTAGCCGTTGAAGCTGTCGAAGGTGTCGCGGGCCACGATCCCGATGAGCGACATCTTCCCGCCCTTCGGTGCATCCGGATTGACGTAGTCGAAATGCTGGAAATCGGCGGGATACTTGAGGTCGCCGAAGATCGAGAGGCCGTGTTGCGGCGCTGCCAGGGCCGCGGCGGGAAGCAGCAGGCAGAGGCCGGCGGCCGCGAGAAACCGCCTCACTTGGCCGCCACCTTGCCGGCCCGCGCCGCGTCCCACCACCAGATGCTGGGAAAGCCGACGCTGTAGGCGGGGAGGGTGTCAGGCCTGTCGAAACGGTCCCAGCGGGCGGTGCGCTCATAGTTGGTGTACCACATGGGCACCACGTAGTGGTTCCAGATGAGCGCCCGGTCCAGCGCCTTGCAGGCGGTGATGAGGGCCGGCCGGTCGGGCGCGAAGATGATTGCCTCGATCAGCTTGTCGATGGCCGGATCGGCGATGCCCACATAGTTGCGGCTGCCATTGCGTTTTGCCGCCTCCGAGCCCCAGAAATCGCGTTGCTCGTTGCCCGGCGACAGCGACTGGCCCCAGCTGCCGACAATGATGTCGTAGTCGAAGGTCTGCTCCTGGCGCTCGAATTGCGCGCTGTCCACCGTCTTGATGGTGACGCCGATGCCGAGCAGCTCGAGCTGCTGCTGATAGGGCAGGGCGATGCGCTCGAACAAGGGCGAGTCGAGCAGGAAACTCACGTTGAGATGTTCGCCCTTGTCGTCCTTGAGAAGCGACCTGTTGCCGTCCTGCGTGACTTTCCATCCGGCCTGGTCGAGGAGCTGCGCCGCCGCGCGCAGGTTCTTGCGCCGGTTCTGCGGCGTGTCGTTCACCGGATTGGCATATTCCGTCGTGAAGACCTCGGGCGGCAGCTGGTCGCGCAGCGGCTCGAGAAGCTTCAGTTCCTCCGGCGAGGGAAGCCCCTTGGCCTCCATTTCGGAATTGTTGAAGTAACTGCGCGAGCGCTTGTACTGGCCGTAGAAGAGATTGGTGTTCGCCCATTCGAAGTCGAACGCATAGTTCAAGGCCTGGCGGACGCGCACGTCCTGGAACTTCGGCCTGCGGATGTTCATGGCCCAGGACTGCATGCCCTCGACCTGTTTCAGCGTGATCTCCTCCTTGATCACCCTCCCGTCCTTGATCGCCGGAAAGTCATAGCCGGTGGCCCAGCTCTTCGAGGAATTCTCCAGCCGCCAGTCATACTGATCGCCGGCGAAGGCCTCGAGGGCCACATTGGCATCGCGGAAGTAGATGTATTCCATCTCCTCGAAATTGTCCTGGCCGGCATTGACCGGCAGATCCCGGCCCCAGTAGTCGGCGACGCGCTTCATCCTGATCGAGGCGCCCGGCTTGATCTCGGTGGCCACATAGGCGCCGGAACCGAGCGGCACTTCCAGCGTCGTCTCCTTGAGATCGCGCTGCCGTCCCTTGGCATCCTTGCCGGTCCACCAGTGCTTCGGCAGCACTGGCATCTGGCCGGTGATCAGCGGCAGCTCCCGGTTTCCCGTCTCGCTGAACATGAAGGTCACCTCATGTTCGCCGGTCTGCTCGGCCTTGCTGATGTTCTTGTAGTAGGCATTGTAGAAGGGATGCGCCTCGCGCAGCGACTGCATGCTCCAGATCACGTCCTCGGGCGTCATGGGCTTGCCGTCATGGAAGCGCGCCTCCGGCCGCAGGCGATAGATCACCATCGACCGGTCCTCGGGATGCCACACGGCGCTCGCGACCAGACCATACTCGGTGGAGGCTTCGTCGAGCGAAGAGACGAGCAGCGCGTCGTTGACCACGGCACCCCCGGGATCGCCCTTGAAGGTATAGGGATTGAGGCTGTCGAAGGATCCGACGATACCGAACCGCACGCGCCCCATCTTGGGCGCGTCCGGGTTGACATAGTCAAAGTGCTTGAAGTCCGGCCCGTACTTGATGTCGCTGAACAGCGTCAGCGCATGGCGGAAGTCACGGTCCTCGGCGCTGGCCAGCTGGATGCCGGCAATCTTGGCAAGCGGCGAAAGGCCGGCGAGTTTCAGCAGCGAACGGCGGCTCAGGGTCATGGGGCTTTGCACTCCGGGCGTGAAGACGGATCGTTTCATGACGAACATACGCAAGGGGCGGTGCAAAAGAAAACACCGGCAAGATGATTGCCGGTGTTAAATTTCGATAAGCTTTGCGGCCTTTACGGGGCGGGGAAGGGCACCGGCGCGTCCGACAGCGTGGCCAGGTAGGCCAGGAGATTGGCCCGGTCCTGCGCCTTCTTGACGCCGCCGAAGGCCATCTTGGTGCCCGGGATCGCCTTTGCCGGGGCCGTCAGGAATTCGTTGAGCGCTTCATAGGTCCAGGGTTCGCCCGACTTGGCGGCCATGGCATCGGAATACTGGAAGCCGGCGTGGACGCCATGCATCGCACCCACAACGCCCCAGAGATTGGGCCCGACCTTGTTCGGACCGCCTTTGGTCACATCGTGACAGGCCGCGCAGGCTTTGAAGCCGGTCTGGCCCTTGGCCGGATCGGCCGCCGCCAGAAGCGCGCCGAGCGACTCGGCC
>JBGSNJ010000535.1:0-1984 GCA_041739715.1 Aestuariivirga sp. | reverse complement strand
ACGCGGGCGACCTGGGAACCTGTCGCCACGCTCGATGGCACGGCGCGCGGCGAAGGCGGCTTCGGATCCTCCGGGAGACGCTGATGGCGCTGAGCGGCGAGGAGATCGAACGTTACGCCCGGCACCTTGTGCTGCATGAGGTCGGCGGCCCGGGACAGGCGAAGCTCAAGGCCGCGCGCGTGCTTGTCATCGGCGCGGGCGGTCTCGGCTCGCCACTCTTGCTCTATCTCGCCGCCGCCGGCATCGGCACCATCGGCGTGATCGATCATGACACGGTGAGCCTGTCCAATCTACAGCGCCAGATCCTTCACACCACCGCGCGCCTGGGCGTGTCCAAGACCGCGAGCGCGCGCGAGGCCCTGCTGGCGATCAATCCGCATGTGACGGTGGTGGCGCATGACGAACGCATCACCGCGGAGAACGCCCTCGACATCATCGGCCGCTACGACATCGTGGCGGACGGCTGCGACAACTTCCCGACGCGCTTTCTGGTGAGCGACGCCTGCTACTTTGCCCGCAGGACGCTGGTGAGCGCAGCGGTTGGCCAGTTCGACGGGCAACTCTCCACCTTCAAGCCGCATGAGTCGTCTCCCGACGGCACCCCCTGGCCCAGCTATCGCTGCCTGATCGGCGAGATCCCGCCGCGCGGGCTCTTTCCGGCCTGCGAGGAGGCGGGAATTCTGGGTGCGCTCCCCGGCATCATCGGATCGATGCAGGCGATGGAAGTGATCAAGGAGGTGCTGGGCATCGGCGAAAGCCTGGCCGGGCGCCTGCTCATGTATGACGCGCTGGCGGCCCGTTTCTATGAGACCAGGCTCGGCTGGAATCCGGACAATCCGCTCACCGGCCGCCAGCCCAGCATTGCGGGCATCGCAGCGCAGAATTATGCCGCCGCCTGAATCCGGCGCGGGTCTTCCAAGCCATAAATCAGACCGATTTACTTATTGACTGCCCGGACGGCCTGTCGGAAGGTCGCGCCACCAGCCGCCAGAGGCTGGCATCGGCAGGACGGGCAGCATGGCATGGACAGGCACGGAAAGCCGGAGTGACGCGGGGCATGCCCTGTCGCGCGGCACCAGCCAGTCCGGCGTACGGCTTTACAACGAACGCCTCGTGCTGTCGCTGGTGCGCCATCACGGGGCGCTGCCCAAGGCGGAAATCGCCAGGCTGACCGGGCTTTCAGCCCAGACCGTTTCGGTCATCGTGCGCCAGCTCGAATCCGACGATCTCCTCAGGCGCGAGACGCCGCAGCGGGGCAAGGTGGGCCAGCCCCTGGTCCCTTTCACGCTCAATCCCGAAGGCGCCTATGCCATCGGCCTGAAGCTTGGGCGCCGGTCGGCCGATCTCATGCTGCTCGATCTCACCGGCCGGGTCTGTGCCACTCTCCGCCAGCCCTATCGCTATCCGGTTCCGGCCGAGATCGTATCCTTCACCGAAAGCGGCGTGAAACTGCTGACAAAGGGCATGACCCGCAGCCAGGTCGCACGCATCGCGGGGCTCGGCATCGCCGCACCCTTCGAATTGTGGAACTGGTCCGAAGCTGTCGGCGCACCGACCGGCGCTCTCGACGTCTGGCAAGGCTTCGACCTCGGTGCGGCGATCGCGGCGCGCGTGGAGTGGCCCGTTCATCACTGCAACGACGCAACTGCCGCCTGCGCTGCGGAACTCCTCTTCGGCAACGGCCGCTCCCGGCGCGACTATGCCTATTTCTATGTCGGCTTCTTCATCGGTGGCGGCATCGTCATCAATGGCGGCCTGCATCAGGGCCGCAGCGGCAATGCCGGCGCGCTTGGCTCGCTGCTCGTTCCTTCGCGGTCGGACGGCGCACAGCAGCTGATTCTCAGCGCGTCACTGTCGGTTCTCGAAGATGCGCTGCGGCGTGACGGCCTTGACCCCGACATCCTGCGCAACCGCCCGGACGACTGGAGCGCTGCCGGCGCAGTGCTCGACAGCTGGATCGCAGATGCGGCCATGAGCCTTGCCT
>JBGSNJ010000515.1:0-1797 GCA_041739715.1 Aestuariivirga sp. | reverse complement strand
GAGATTCCCGACGACATCCAATGGGTGCTGCGCGTCGACGGGCACACTGACAACAAGCCGCTTTCGGGCACCGGCAAGTTTGCCGACAATTGGGAACTCAGCCAGGCCCGCGCGCTGGCGGTCGTCAAGTTCTTCATCACGCAGGGCATTCCGGCGGAACGCCTCGTCGCAGCCGGCTTCGGCGAGTTCCAGCCGCTGGAGCCCGGCGACAGCGACGAGGCGCGCGCCAAGAACCGGCGCATTGAACTCAAGCTGACCGAGCGCTGACATGGCGGCGAGCGCGGACGCAATCATCGTTGGCGGCGGATTGGCGGGTCTGGTAGCGGCTTGCGAACTCGCGGAGCGCGGCAAGAAGGCTATCATCCTCGACCAGGAAGGGGAAAACTCCCTCGGCGGGCAGGCTTTCTGGTCTCTCGGCGGGCTCTTCATGGTGGACACACCCGAACAGCGCCGCTTGAAGGTCCGCGACAGCCTTGCCCTTGCCCGGCAGGACTGGCTCGGCTCCGCGCAGTTTGATCGTCCGGAAGATGTTAACCCGCGCCGCTGGGCCGAGGCCTATCTCGAGTTCGCGGCAGGCGAAATGCGTCCCTGGCTGCATTCGTTGGGCATGCGCTGGTTCCCGGTGGTCGGCTGGGCCGAACGCGGCGGCGCGCTGGCCCACCAGCATGGCAATTCGGCGCCGCGCTTCCACCTGACCTGGGGCACGGGGCCGGGCGTCCTCGCGCCGTTCGAAAAGCGCGTGCGCGAAGCGGTATCGCGGGGCCTCATCACGCTCAAGTTCCGCCACAAGGTAACGCGTATCGTCACGCAAAACGGGCAGGTCGCCGGCGTCGCCGGCGAGGTGCTTGCGCCCACGAACGTGGAACGCGGCCAGCAAAGCAGCCGCGAAGTGGCAGGCGATTTCGAATTGTCGGCCGGCGCCGTCATCGTCACGTCGGGCGGCATAGGCGGCAATCTCGACCTGGTGAAGCGCAACTGGCCGCGCGAGCGCCTCGGCGAGCCGCCGGCCGAGATGGTCTGCGGCGTACCGCACCATGTCGACGGGCTGATGATCGATGTCGCCAGGGATGCAGGCGCGCGGCTGATCAATACCGACCGGATGTGGCATTACACCGAGGGCGTCAAGAACTGGGCGCCGATCTGGCCTGCCCATGGCATCCGCATCCTGCCTGGACCCTCTTCCATGTGGTTCGACGCCAAAGGCGAGCGCCTGCCTTCGCCCTGCCTGCCCGGCTTCGACACGCTTTCAACCTTGAAGCTCATCCTTGGCACCGGGCACGGCTATTCCTGGTTCGTGCTGACCCAGAAGATCATCAAGAAGGAATTCGCGCTTTCCGGCTCCGAGCAGAACCCGGACTTCACCTCCGGCAAATGGTCGGAAGTGTTCAAGAGTCGGGTCGCCAACAAGGCTGCGCCGCCGCCGGTTGAAGCCTTCAAGGAGAAGGGCGAGGATTTCATCGTGCGCGACAACCTTGCTGCGCTGGTGGAGGGCATGAACCAGCTTGCCGGCGGCAATCTGATCGACCACGACCGGCTGAAGATGCAGATCGAGGCGCGGGACCGCGAACTCGACAATCCCTTTGCCAAGGACGCGCAGGTCATTGCCATCCGGCAGGCCCGTCAATATCTCGGCGACAAGCTCATCCGCACCGCCAGTCCGCACAAGATCCTCGATCCGGCGAATGGCCCGCTCATCGCCGTGCGGCTGCATATCCTCACGCGCAAGACGCTTGGCGGCATCGAGACGGACCTTTCATCGCGCGCAATCGGCAATGACGGCGCGCCGGTTTCGGGACT
>JBGSNJ010000499.1:0-3295 GCA_041739715.1 Aestuariivirga sp. | reverse complement strand
GCCATGCAATGTGCCAGCGGCCAGCGCTCGAGCGTGAAGGACCCGCCCGCATCGGCAGCGGTGAGCCAGCGCTCGCGCCCCTCGTCGTCGGGATCGCCGCAGCTCTGGTTGAGCGACAAGCCGCTGCCGTCGGCTGGAACGGTGATCTCGAGAGTCCGGTTGCCCGGGTCAACCGCGAAGCTGCCGCCATCGCACTCGACGCCGCAGGAGATGGTCTTGCCGACGTCATGGGTGGTGCACAGCACCGACTGGGAATAGACGTTGGGCGAATCCCGGAAGCGCGCCACCACGTCGAGGCTGGCAGAGGACGCGTTGAGTTTCCGCTCGCGCGCAATGGCGTCCTCGGGCGATGGCCCCATCTCCTCCCTGGCGTGCAGGGGGCGATAGAGCTTGTAGAGATAGAACTCCGAAAGCTTCTGCCCGGCTTTCAGGCCGGTGGTTTCGGGACCGGCCAGATAGCAGACCTCCTCGCCGCGCGGGAAGATGGCCGCCACGGCCGGCGCAAGGCCCACGCCGTCCTCGGCCCTGGCCTCGGCAAGGGACAGGAGGAGCAGGATGACCGAAAGCGATTTGCTGCGCATGACCAAAACCAACAAGAACAAGATCGGGCAAGCGAGCTTAGCACAGCGATCCGGAACTTACACGCCGAGCAGCTTGCGCAGCTTGGCCATGCGCGCTGCCTGTTCCTCGCCATAGGAGATGGTCGATGCGAGCTTGCCCTGCCGGTTCATCAGGAAGACCGTAGCCGTGTGGTCCATGGTGTATCCGCCATCGGACGTCGGCGACTTGGCGTAGTAAGCGCGAAAGCTGCGAGCCATGGCCGCAAGTTCCTCTGCAGTGGGCACCAGCGCTTCGATGCGAGGATCGAAGCTGGAGAGATAGTCCTTCAGGAACTCCGCCGTATCGCGTTCCGGATCGACGGTGACGAAGAAGACCCGCAGGTCCTTGCCCTGGTCGCCAAGCTCGGTGAGAGCGGCACTCATCTCCGCCATCGTGGTCGGGCATACCTCGGGGCAGCGGGTGAAGCCGAAGAAGACGGCGTAGGGCTTGCCTGCCAGGTCCTGGCTGTCGACGACCCCGCCATTGGCCGATGCCAGGCGGAAGGGGCCGCCGATGTCGGCAACGCTCACCACCGCCTCGCCGCGGATGAGATAGACGTAACCGGTGACGGCGGCGAGAAGCGCCGCCGTCACCAGGCTTGCAATACGGATGAACCGCAGCATCAATGTGTCTCCGGGGCCTGCGCCGTCACCTCGTAGTCGATCTCCACCGTGCCGGCCTTCTCAAAGGTGAGAGTACCCTTGAACGCCTCGCCCTCGACCGGTGCGCGCTTGAGATGCATGAACATGACATGGAGTGACTTGGGCTTGAGTTCAACGGTCTGGCCGGCCGGAATGACGATGCCGCCGGGGATTTCGAACATCTTCATCACGTCACCCTCCATCTTCATGTCATGCAGCTGCACCGTGCCGGTGATGGTAGCGGTCGCGCTGACGAGCCTGTCGTCTGCGGTGCCGGTGTTGGTGATCTTCATGAAGCCTGCAGCGACGTCCGACGCCATCGGCGAGGGGCGCGACCAGGGATGCGCGATGACGATGTCGCCAACCTTGATCTCATGCGCGTGGCCCGAGGCGATGGCATAGATCGAGGCCAGCGAGAGTGTGGCGGCGAAGGCGAGTTCCTTGAAGAGTCTCATGATCGGATTCCTTTCTTGTGGATGATGTCAGGCTTTGGCGGAACCGGCTTCCTTCACGCGCTTCGGCAGAAGGAAGTCGACCACGGCGATGAGCGCGATGGCGGCACCGCCCAGCGGGAAGGCAATGGCCACCAGCACCGCAAGGCCAAGGATGACCAGCGGCACGCGATAGGCTTTCGGATAGAGCGGCACGCCGAACTGGCCCACCGGCCGGCGCAGCCACCACATCACCACACCGCTGATAGCGATCAGGATCACAGCAAGGCAGAAGACGACATTGAGGACGATGTTCCACAATCCCATCTGGCCTTCGTGCAGGGCGATGCCCACGGCCATCGCCTTGCCGGCCAGCGAATAGTCGGCAAAGGCGGCCGAGGCGAGAATCTTGCCCGTGTACTGGTCGACATGCACCGTGCGGTCGGCTGTCGGATCGGGGCTGTCGTAGCTCATCGAGTCCTGGCTCAGCGTCCAGACCCCCGTCTTGTCGGCGGGTACGGCCACCTGGAAGCGGCCTTCGAAGCCGATGGCACGGCCCAGCGCCACCACCGACTCGAGCACCACGGGCACGCCTTCCGGCAGGCCGGTGACGCCTGCCGCCGAACCCGAGGCCGGCATCAGGGTCTGTTCCAGGGCCCAAGGCACTTCCTTCAGCGCGCCGTGGTTCATGCCGGCATGGGCTTGATCGGACAAGGGCACGCTGTCCCACTTCTCGGCCGGGAAGGTGCTCCAGGCCTGCACGAACTTGCCGCCCCAGACTCCAGCCCAGGACAAGCCCGAGACCAGGAAGAAGAGGATGACCAGCGACATCCAGAACCCGGTGACCGCGTGGATCGACTTCCAGAAGGCGCGGCCGCCCGCCGAAAGCCGCGGCACCAGGACATCGCGCCAGCCGGTGCCGCGCGGCCACCACAGGTAAAGACCGGTGATCAGCAGCACGATGCCGAGGCTGGCCGCCACTTCGATCAGAAGGTCGCCGAAGCCGCCGCTTCCGCCCAGCAGCAGCGAGCCGTGGATGTCGGTGGCGAACTCGTTCCAGGTTCCATCCTGCGCACGGTCGCGCAGGATCTGCCCGGTATAGGGATCGAGGGCGATCATGCGGTTGCCCTGCTCCAGATTGACCTGAAACAGCACCGGATTTTCGGGGCCGAGCGGCGCGACATATTTGCCGATGGTGCCGCCGGGGTGTGCTGCCAGCGCGGCATCGGCCTGCTGGGTGATGCTCAGCGCCTGGGCGCCGGGCTGCAATGTCAGCCGGTCGCCGTACTCGGGCGCAATGGCGGTGAACCACAGGATGATGAGGCCGGTGACGGCCAGCATGATGAGAAAGGGAATGACATAGAGGCCGGCATAGAAATGCCAGCGCCACATGGCCCGGTAGAGCCGCGTGCTGGCCACAGCGTCTTGCTGCGGCAGGGTTGTCGACGACATGAAGACCTCGCAAAGTGATGATGAAGGACGGCGGGCGCGCGCAGTGCGGCCCGCGGATACGCATTCAGGTCATCACGGCGATGGAGGGCCTCGCGGAACGATCTGGGCCAGATCGATGCGGCGGCCGGGCAGTAGCGGCAGGCCGACGCCAGCCACCCAGACGTCCGCCTG
>JBGSNJ010000490.1:0-1596 GCA_041739715.1 Aestuariivirga sp. | reverse complement strand
CGCCGATCGCGGCGAGTGCGACCCAGGCAGGAAACTGCTTGCCGGCCCCGGTCATTTGGCCAGCGCGTTGAGCCACTCGTCGATCCAGGCGCGGCGCTTGGCGCTGACCTCGTCCGGCGTGAAGAGCAGCGTCTTTTCCGGCTTCACCAGCGTGTCGAAGGCGGCGGGCAGTGGTGCCGAGGTCGGCGCGGCTGGCAGCATCCAGTTGCTGGTGGGGATCTGGTCCTGGAAGCCCGGCGACATCATGAAGGCGAGGAACTTCCGCGCCAGCTCCTTCTCGGGCGAGGCTTCGATCAGCCCCGCCACCTCGATCTGCAGATAGTGACCCTCCTTGAAGGACGCCGCCTTGTAGCGCGTGCTGTTCTCGGCAATGGCGTGATAGGCGGGCGAGGTCGTGTAGGAGAGGACCATCGGCGCCTCGCCCTTGGTGAAGAGGGCATAGGCCTCCGACCAGCCGGGCGTTGTGGTCAGGATGCGCTTCGAGAGCTTGGCCCAGGCCTCGCCCGCCTTGTCGCCATAGACCGCCTTCATCCACAGCAGGAAGCCGAGGCCGGGCGTCGAGCTGCGCGGATCCTGCAGGATGATCTTCTGCGCCGGATCGCCGTTGACGAGATCGTCGAGCGATGCGGGCGGGTCCTTCATCGTCTCGCTGTCGTAGATCACCGCAAAATGGGCGTAGTCGAAGGGCATGAAGAGCTTGTCGGTCCATGCCACGGGCACCTTCGCCAGGGCCGGGTCAAGTCCGTGCGGGCCGAAGAGGCCGGTGGCCGCGGCTTCGGCGGTGAGGTTGGTGTCGAGGCCCAGCACGACATCGGCCTTGGTCGCGGCACCTTCCAGCTTCAGGCGGTTCAGCACGGCCACCCCGTCGCCCAGGGCGATCCAGTCGATGCTGCAGTCGCAATCCGTCTCGAAAGCCTCCTTGATGCGGGCGCCCGGCCCCCACTCGGAGACAAAGCTGTCATAGGTATAGACGGTCAGCGTCTGTTTCGCAGCGGCGGGGCCGGCAGCAAGAGCCAGCGTCAGGATGGTTGCGAAGATTGTCTTCATCGGTCTACCTCCATGCGCCGGCAGATGGAGGATTGGACCCAGGACATCGGGGTCCGCTCGCAATCCCTCCGCCGGCATGATCCGGATCAGGTTCAGCGGGTTGAGGCGGGAAGCCCCTCTCAGCCAGTCGTCTGGCACCCCGTTGAGAGCAGCGAGAGATCTATGTCAGCGCGGATGCGCTTGCAAGCGGCATTTGCTAGGAAGGCGCCATGACGAGCTTCGTAATCCTGCTGGGCGGTGATCTCACGGTCACGGCGCGGCTGCGCCAGCAGATCCGCGGCGCCCGCGCCATCGCCGCCGACAGCGGCATGATGCATGCCTCAGCCCTCGGCCTCGTGCCGGAACTCTGGGTCGGCGACTTCGACTCGGCGGGGTCCGAACTCGCCATCCAGTATGCCGAGGTGCCACGCGAGATCTTCGCAGTGGAAAAGGATGCAACGGACGGCGCCATCGCCGTCGCCGCTGCAATTGCGCGCGGTGCCTCGCGCATCGTGCTGGCGGGCGGTCTTGGCGGGCAGGCCGATCACACGGCCGGGCTTCTCGGCCAGG
>JBGSNJ010000471.1:0-4091 GCA_041739715.1 Aestuariivirga sp. | reverse complement strand
CCAGCGCCTGGCCTGCCGCAGTCGCGATCACATGCGGCACCAGCGCCTGGCCCGGCGGCGTGGGCACAACGACGGCCTCTTCCAGCTTGAAGCGGTCCTTGAGCCGCTCCTCGAGCTCCACGCAGTTGGCGAGCCGACCCGAAATGCGAATCTGCACCAGTCCACGCCGCCGCGCCTGCGCCAGGAGCCGATTCACCCGGATGCGGTTCACGCCAAGCTTGCGGCCGATCTCGATCTGGGTCAGCCCAGCGACGAAGTAGAGCCACGCGGCGCGCGTCGCAAGCTGCTCCTCTGGATCGATCACCATGGCCTCGGCAAGTCCGGTGGCGACCGCTTCGGACGGATCCGTTTCCAGCTTGCGCTCCGCCGCGTCTGTCATGCCGCCTGGCCTGCCGGACATCGGGACCTCTCTCCCCTTCACGCCTGACGATGGAACGCGGCCCAGGGAAGTTCCAACGGCCTGTCGCCAGTCAGGGCATCGAGCAAAGCCCGGGTAAGCGGCATGCGATCGGGCTTCAGCGCCCCGGACGACATCATGGCCCTGAGCGCCGGTGCCACCGTCACGCCCAGTTCGGCGCCCTCGATGGTATCCCCCTTCATCGGGCCAGCCTTGGTCTGGCTATAGGTGAGCCCACGGCCCAGATTGTTGCCCAGCCGCGAATTGCGCCCTGCCTGGCAAGTGACATAGAGGTCCCCCGCCCCCGGCATGCCCCAGACACTGGCATCAGCGCCGCCCAGGGCGCGCGTCAGTTCCATCAGTTCACGGACGGCCTGATCGAAGATCATGGCCGCGGCATTGTGGTTGAAGGCCCTGTTCTCGGTCGGCGGAAGCTGTTCGAGATGGCCCGCGGCCCAGCCCACGGCAATGGCGAAGAAATTCTTGAAGGCCGCGCAGACCTCCACGCCGACGACGTCATCCGAGGGGCGCGGATGATAGTAATCGGTTTCCAGCATGGCACAGAGCGAGCGGGCGAAACCGCCGTCGCGCGAGGTGATTACCGTGCCGGTGTGGCGCCGCACCGCAAGCTCGCCCGCGATGCAAGGCCCGCCGATGGCGGCGACCGTCAGATCGAATCCCTTGCGCCGCCTCACCTCGCGGGCGACATGATCGGGAAGCGCCGTCAGGCCAGCCGCTTCCGGATGCATGCCCTTGGTGATCATCACCATTGGCACGGGATGTGTCAGCGCGTCGCAGATCCTGTCGATGGCCCAGCCGATTCCGGCAGAGCTTACGCCCAGCACGATCAGGTCGGTATCGGTGCCAAGCGCACTTGCAAACGCTTCATGATGAAAGGCTCTGATGCCATCGGGCAGCCTGACGTTGAGCTTCGGATGCCGGCCGGTGCCCGCAACACTGTCGATGATATCCCGATCAAGATGTGTGCCGACCAGCCGTACAGTGTGCCCGCGATCACAGGCAGGCAGGCTCATGGAGGAGCCCATGACGCCCGCACCCAGGATGGTGACCGTGCTCACGCCAGGGCCTTTCCGCTTTCCGCATCGAAGAGGTGGATCTTGTCGAGCTTGGGCGACAGATCGATCATGTCGTCGCGCGCGAGAGCAAGCCGCTCGTCCGTGATGGCACAGACCTCCTGCCCGCCGAGATCGGCGTAGATGTGGATCTCCGGCCCGGTCGGCTCGACCACCACGACCTTGGCCTTGCTGCCCTTCTTGGAGGGCTTCAGATGCTCGGGCCGGATGCCGTAGACCACCGTCTGCCCCGCCTTGGCCTTGTGCTTGGCCGGAAGCGGCAGCACGGTTCCATCGGCCACCTTGACGCCGTCCTTGACCACGGCGCCACGCAGCAGGTTCATCGCAGGCGATCCGATGAACTCGGCAACGAAGAGATTGGTGGGATGGTCGTAGACCTCGAGCGGCGTGCCGACCTGCTCGATCACGCCGTCGCGCAGGATGACGATCTTGTCGGCCATGGTCATGGCCTCGATCTGGTCGTGCGTCACGTAGACCGTCGTGGTCTTGAGCCGCTCGTGCAGTTCCTTGATCTCGGTGCGCATCTGTACGCGCAGCTTGGCATCGAGATTGGAGAGCGGTTCGTCAAAGAGGAAGACCGCCGGATTGCGCACGATGGCGCGGCCCATGGCCACGCGCTGGCGCTGGCCGCCCGAGAGTTCGCGCGGATAGCGGTCGAGATAGGGTTCGAGGTTGAGAATCTTGGCGGCCCAGGCCACCTTCTCGTCGATCTCCGTCTGTGGCTTCTTCGCCAGCTGCAGCGAGAAGCTCATGTTGTCGCGCACCTTCATATGCGCATAGAGCGCATAATTCTGGAACACCATGGCAATGTTGCGGTCCTTGGGATGCACGTCGTTGACGCGCCTGCCGGCGATCTCGACCGTGCCGGACGTGATCGACTCGAGACCGGCGATCATGCGCAGCAAGGTGGACTTGCCGCAGCCGGAGGGTCCCAGCAGAACCACGAAGCTGCCATCCTCGATCTCCAGGTCGATTCCGTGGACGACTTCGACGTCGCCATACTTCTTGAAGACCTTCTTGACGTTTACCGATGCCATGCCGTCACCTGGTTCCTACTGTTCATCGCGGTCGAGAAAATCGTCGAGGAGGCCGGCGTCATCCGCAAGATCCAGGAAGGACCAGCGGTTGCGCACGTCGCGGGCGTGTTTCATCGCATCGCGCCAGACCTTGCGCGACAGGCCGAGCTCGGTCGCGGTGGTCGGGCCGCCGGCGGCAGCAAGCGTCGCCTTCATGGCTGATGGGTCCATCAGCATGGGACGAAGCTCTTCGCGCAGTTGCGGCCAGAGGTCCTTGAGTTTGCGATTGAAGGCCTCGGCGCCGGTGCGGTCGAAGGATTTCTTCTTCGCTTCCGCATGGCACATGCGGCCGATGTCCGGACCGTAGCGCTGGATGAACTCCGACTCGACGATATGGGTTGCCCTGATCAGCGGCGGTTGGTCGAGCGCCAGCAGCTCGTGGTGCAGGCGTGCGATGGCCAGCGATGCGACGCCGACCTGCTGGCCATGGGTCGTGCCGGGATGCGCGTCGCCGGCGAACATGTCGATCCAGTGCGAGACCTGGTGTTCGCCCATCGAGCCGTGATGCGACACGCCGGTGAAGCAGACGCCGAGTCCGCAGAGCGTGAGCACGCGATGCAGGTGGCCGTTGGCGGCAATGTCATGCGTCTTGAGGCCGGCGGCCGTCTTGATCATCTCGGGCTCGTCGCCACCGATCAGTTCGTAGGGCACCTGCGAGTAGAAGGTGCCGAAGAGCCGGTGCGAGGCCCACCATTCCACCTGCGCAGTCGGACGGCATAGCGAGTCGCCGAGGCCCGCGGCCGACAGCCAGTGCGGCGCCGCAGCGCTCACCTGCAGATCGAGGAAGATGCCGCGCGGCGCATGCGCCGGCAGCGAGGTCTTGTAGCCGTTGTTGAGCGTGACGGAGGCGGTGGAGGCCGCATAGCCGTTCATCGAGGCGGCCGTGCCGAAGGTCGCATATTTGCGCCCATCCTTGAAGGTCGCATACTTGCAGGTGTCCGACAGTGCGCCCGAGCCCACCGCCACGATAGCGTCGGCGTGGCGGGTCTTCTCCTGCACCAGCGCGATTGTCGGCTCGTCGCATTCGAGCGTGGACGGCAGCACGATCTCATCGACAGTGCCGAGGCCCTTGAGGTGCTTGGCCACGCGGCGGCCCATGGCTTCGACGGTATTGGTGTCGCAGACAACGGCAAGCCGCTTGCCGAGATTCAGCGGCGCCAGCATGTCGGCCTCGCCGCCTTCGAGCGTCTCCTCGATGCGGATAGTCTCGAAGGGAACGATGGCGGCCTTGCCGGTGGACGGATCCTTCCAATTTCCGGCGACGACATCGCTGATGAGGGCGTTCCAGTCTGTCATGCGCGGTTGCTTGCGGTGAAGGCATCGAGCCTGGCGTTCCACTGGCGAATGGCGGGATAGAGATCGGTATAGATGGCGAGAAGCTCCTGATAGCGGCGCTGCGACTTGGCGGAGGGCCGGAATGTCTTGACGGGTTTACCCGCCATCGCGGCGGCGGCCTGCGGGATGAACTTGAACCAGCCGGCGCCCTTGGCGGCCGCGATGGCGGCGCCCAGCGACGAGGCCTCG
>JBGSNJ010000443.1:0-1752 GCA_041739715.1 Aestuariivirga sp. | reverse complement strand
CCGGCCTCGCCGTCGCGATAGAGGCCCGGCTCGATGGTGAAGACCATGCCGGGTTCCAGCGCCTGGCCATTGCCGCGCATGATCTGTGGTGCCTCATGGACATCGAGGCCGAGGCCGTGACCGGTCTTGTGACGGCGGAAGGCGGCGAACTGCGAGGTCTCCAGCACTCTCTGCACGGCATCGTCGATTTCCGAGGCCGTGATCCCGGCGCGGGAAACCTCGCGGCCCTTTGCGTTGGCGGCCAGGACCGTCTCGTAGAAGGCGCGGTCGAAGTCCGAGACCTCCTTCACGAAGAAGGTGCGGGTGATGTCGGCGCTGTAGCCCTGGTAACTGCCGCCGAAATCGAAGAGCAGCGCGTCGCCCGGCTTGATGCGGTAGTCCGCCCGGGCATGGGCGTGGGGCTTTGCCGCATTGTCGCCGGCCGCCACGATGGGTGCGAAGGCCAGCCCGTCGGCGCCATGGGCGAAGAGGTTGCGCAGCAGCAGCGACTCGATCTCGGTCTCGCTCATGCCCACCCGGATCTCGCGCAGCGTGTCTTCGAGCGCGGCTTCGGACAGGCGGATGGCCTTGCGTTGCAGTTCGATCTCCTCCGGCAGCTTGTGCAGCCGCATGGCCGAGATCTCGGCATGGGCATCGACGAAGACGGCGCCCGGCAGCGCCTTCTGCAGGGCCAGCAGATCGAAGACGCGCATGCGCTGGCCTTCGACACCGATGCGGGCGCCGTCGCGCAGCTGCGGCAGCGCAGCACCCGCGGCCATGAAGGCGTCCATGTAGCCCGTCTCGTCGCGCCAGTCGAAGACCGCGCCCGGAAATCCGATGGGCGCGAAGGAGCCCATCTCGAGATTGGGCACGATGGCGACGGGCGTGCCGTCGCGCGGGACGATCACCTCGAGCGGCCGCTCCATCTGGTGAAAGTCCTTGCGGAAGACGCGGCGGAAGTTGGCGCCGGGCACGAGGATGACGGCGTCGAGCCCGGTGCGGGCGAGAACGGCGTGAAGGGGGGCGAGAATGCTCATGTGCGGAACCCTAGTTGGGAGCGTGCGATCTGTCGAGATCAGCGCAGCCGGCGTGGCTTGACCGGCGGGGCAGTGAGAGGGTCCTCGGGCCAGGAATGCTTGGGATAGCGCCCGCGCATGTCGGCCCGGACCGAGGGGTAGCCATTGGTCCAGAAGGTGTCCAGCGACTGCGTGACGGCCAGGGGCCGGCCGGCCGGCGAGAGCAGTTCGATGCGGAGCGGGCTCCGGCCCTCGGCGATGGCCGGCGTGCGGGCAAGGCCGAACATCTCCTGCAGGCGCACGCGCAGCACGGGATCGCCCTCGGTCTCGTAGTCGATGCGCACATCGGCGCCGGACGGAACTTCGATCCGCACCGGCGCGAGCCTGTCCATGCGGCGCTGAAGATCATGCGGAATGAGGGACTGCAGGATCTGATGCAGGTCCAGCCGATCGAGATGCGCCTGCCGCGAGATGCCCGGAAGATAGGGCAGCAACCAGTCCTCGAGCGTGGCGCGCAGGTGATCGTCGGAGAGTTCGGGCCAGGCCGCGTCGGGAAACATCCTTCGCAGGAACTGGACGCGGGCCCGCAGCGATCTGGCGGCCTCGCTCCATGGCAGGCAGGCGAGGCCTATCTCGCGGATGCCCTGAAGCATGGCAAGTGCCACGGCCTCCGGACCCGCCGTCGTCGACGGCCGTTCTTCCAGCACCAGCGCACCGAGGCGGCGGGACCTGGCTGCCGACACGGCCCGGGCCCGGC
>JBGSNJ010000432.1:0-6045 GCA_041739715.1 Aestuariivirga sp. | reverse complement strand
CAACAATGACGATGCCTACCAGACCGCGCTCGTTCTGAAGTCGGCCGGCGTCCTGGTGCGGGTCGTCGACTCGCGGGGCCGCGCCGAGGGCGCGCTGCCGGCCAAGGCGCGCGAGGCCGGCATCGAGGTGGATGCCAGCTCCATCATCTCGGCAGTGAGCACCAGCTTTGGCGGCCTCGACATCGCCAGCGTCAAGGTGGCGGCCTATCGCAAGGGCCAGGGCCGGGTGATCAAGGAGAAGAAGGTCGACTGCGATTTCGTCGCCATGTCGGGCGGATGGAATCCGGTGCTGCATCTCTGGTGCCATAACGGCGGCAAGATCCGCTTCGACGATGCGCTCCAGGCCTTCCGTCCCGACCGCCATCATGACGCCATTCATGCCGTGGGCGCCGCAAACGGAACCTTCGCGCTCGATGCCATTCTGGCCGAATCCTATGCGGCGGGGGAGAAGGCCGCGAAGTCGGCACTGCCCAGGGCCAAGCTGCCGAAACTCAAGCCGTCCGCAGCCGTGCAGGCCATGCAGAGCCCGCTGGAGCCCCTGTGGTTCGCGCCGGCGACCGGCAAGTACAACGAGGGCAACAAGCACTTCATCGACTTCCAGAACGACGTGACTGCCGCCGATCTCGAACTGGCCCAGCGCGAGGGCTACGAGTCGGTCGAGCACACCAAGCGCTACACCACCTTCGGCATGGCCACCGACCAGGGCAAGACATCCAACATCAACGGCCTTGGCGTCTTGTCGGAAGCGACCGGCAAGCCGATCCCCGAGATCGGCATCACCACCTTCCGGCCGCCCTACACACCCTTCACCTTCGGATCGATGGCCGGAACGCTCACCAAGCAGCTCTTCCTGCCGATCCGCCGGACGCCCATCTACCAGTGGCATGTCGACCGCAACGCGCATTTCGAGCCGGTGGGGCAATGGCGCCGCGCCTATACCTATCCCGGCGCGGGAGAAGACAAGCAGGCCGCAATCAAGCGCGAAATCCTCTGTGTGCGGAACAAGGTCGGCCTGCTCGATGCCTCCACCCTCGGCAAGATCGAGATCAAGGGGCCGGACGCCGCCGAGTTCCTCGACCGCATGTACACCAACATGTTCTCGACGCTGAAGGTCGGCAGGTGCCGCTATGGCCTGATGATGAACGAGCTGGGCTTCCTCACCGACGACGGCGTCACGGTGCGCCTCGCCGAGGACCACTTCCTCATGCACACCACCTCGGGCAGCGCCGACCGTATCGCGGCCTGGCTGGAGGAATGGCTGCAGACCGAGTGGACCCACTACAAGGTCTTCGTAACTCCCGTTACGGAGCAATGGGCGCAATTCGCCATCGCCGGTCCCAATGCGCGCGACGTGCTGGCCAAGCTCGACCCCTCCTTCGACATTTCGCACGAGGCCCTGCCCCACATGTCCTTCGTCGAGGGCCGGCTCGGGCGCTATCCGGTACGGCTCTTCCGCATCAGCTTCTCGGGCGAACTCTCCTATGAGGTGGCCACCCCGTCGAACCTCGGCCGCGGATTGTGGAACGAGATTGTCGCCGCGGGTGCCGCGTTCGGGCTCGAGCCCTATGGCACCGAGGCGCTCCACGTGCTGCGCGCCGAGAAGGGCTACATCGTCATCGGCGACGAGACCGACGGCACCACCACGCCCATCGACGTCGGGCTCGACGGTCTGGTGTCGAAGAAGAAGGCCGACTTCATTGGCAAACGCTCGCTGGAACAGTCCTATCTCAAGGGCCCGAACCGCAAGCAACTGGTGGGCCTGCTCACGGAAGACCCGAACGAGGTCCTCCCCGACGGCGCCTATGCGGTCAAGGCGGTGAAGGACAAGCCGCCGATGGAGATGATCGGCCAGGTCACCTCGACCTACATGTCGCCGTCGCTTGGCCGCTCGATTGCCATGGCGCTGATCGAGAACGGCCGGGCGCGCATGGGCGAGACCATCTCCTTCCCGCTGGAAGGCAACAAGGTCATGCGCGCCAGGATCGTCGATCCGGTCTTCTACGACAAGGAAGGATCCAAGCTGAATGTCTGAGCTCTTTTACGAGTCCCCGCTTGCGGGCGCGGCTGCGGCCGAAGGTCTCTCGATCAGCCTGCGCGAGATTCCCGACCGCGGCATGATCGACCTGCGCGGTCTGGCCTCCGACCGCAAGTTCATGGCCGCCGCCAAGGACGCGCTCGGCATCGATCTTCCCAGGCAGCCCCGCAGCTCCGTCGCTTGGGGCGACATCAAGCTGCTCTGGCTGTCGATCGACCAGTGGCTGATCCTCTGCCCGCGCGCCAAGGTCACGGATGTCATCGCCAGGCTGCGCGATGCGCTGGGCAGCATCCATTCGCTCGTGGTCGACGTGTCCGACATGCGCGCGGTGATCCGCATGGAAGGCGAAGGCTCACGCGAGATCATCATGAAGGGCACTTCGCTGGACCTCCTGTCCGCCGAGTATGCTCCTGGCCTGGTGCGCAGGATGCGCTTCGCCGAGATCGCCGCGATGCTCAACGTGGTGGAGGACGATGTCTTCGACATCTACGTCTTCCGGTCCTACGCGCATTATGCTTGGGACTTTCTGCGCGCTGCCGCACGCGAGCCCGCCCGGGTGAAGCTCTTCGGAAAGCAGGTTGCGCCAGCCTGACGGCCTGACCATACTCCCGTTTCGAGGAGGAACGGATCATGGTCACGCGTCGTCACCTGCTTGGCATTGCTGCCGCTGCCGTTCTGGCGCCGCGGCCGGCATTTGCGCAGACCGCGCCGCAGGTCCTGTTCAGCAATGTCCGCGTGTTCGATGGCGTCTCGCCGGGGCTCTCGGCGCCGCGGCACGTCTTGGTCCGCGGCAATCTGATATCGAAACTCTCCGAGACTCCGCTGACTGCCGGCCCTGGCACGAAGGTCATCGACGGCGGCGGCCGCACGCTGATGCCGGGCCTCATCGATGCCCATGTCCACATGGCCATGTCCACCCTGCCCATCGCGCTGATGATGACGGCCGATCCGAACTACAGCACGCTGCGCACCGGACGGGCCGCCGAAGACATGCTGCTACGCGGCTTCACCTCGGTGCGCGATCTCGGTGGACCTACCTTCGGGCTGAAACGCGCCATCGACGAGGGCTTCGTCGCCGGGCCGCGAATATGGCCCTGCGGCGCCACCATCTCGCAGACCTCCGGGCACGGCGACTTCCGGCTTGTGTCCGATCTTCCGCGCTCCGATGCGGCGCCGCTGCACGCCACCGAACGCTATGGTTACGCGGCGATTGCCGATGGTGTACCGGAGGTGCTCCGCCGGGTGCGCGAACAGCTGATGCAGGGCGCAAGCCAGATCAAGATTATGGCCGGCGGCGGGATCTCGTCCAACTTCGACCCGCTCGACGTCACCCAGTACACCGAGGATGAAATGCGCGCGGCGGTGGCCGCGGCGGCGGACTGGGGCACCTATGTCACGGTCCATGCCTATACGCCACGAGCCGTTCAGGCGGCCATCCGTGCGGGCGTCCGCTGCATCGACCACGGCCAGCTGCTCGACGAGGAGACCGTTCGCATCATATCCGACAAGGGTCTGTGGTGGAGCCTGCAGCCCTTCATTGACGACGGCGACTCGCGTTTTCCCGAGGGATCTCCCAATCGAGTGAAGCAGCTGGAGATGTATAACGGGACGGACACGGCCTATGCGCTGGCGAAGAAGCACGGGATCAAGGTGGCCTGGGGCACCGACATCCTCTTTGACCAGATGGCCGCGGCCCGGCAGGGTCAACACATCACCCGCATGACCCGCTGGTACGACGCGCCCGACATCCTGCGCATGGTCACGTCCGGCAATGCCGAACTGCTTCAGCTCTCCGGCAATCGCAGTCCCTATCCCGGCAGGCTGGGCGTGGTGCAGGAGGGAGCGCTCGCCGATCTGCTCCTCGTCAACGGGGACCCCCTTGCAAATCTCGCCTTGCTCGAGAACACGCAAGCGTCGCTTGCCGTGATCATGAAGGACGGGAAGATCTTCAAAAACGCGCTTGGCGGCTGAGGTCTCTCCCTCCTCAGGAGGAGGAGGGAGAGTTTGACCGGAACCGCCAGCCACCTCAGGAGTCTTCCTTCAGGTTGCCTGGCTGCTTGATGCTGCAGCTTGCCTTCAGCGGTGCGAAGTTGCTTGTGACACCGCCCGACCCCGGCACGACGACCGAGTAGGACTGGCTGACCGGTCCGGTGATCTCGATCTTGCGCGTGTAGGTCGCCATGTAGCCATTGCCCGACTTCACGGCGGTGGCGAAGATCATCGGTCCCACCGGACCGTCCTTGCGCATGAGGCGGAAACCGATCTTGCCGGGCTTGTTGGTCTTGATCCACGCCATCAGGGTCGCTGTCGCCGGGCACAGCTTGGTCTTCGGACCCTTGATGCCGATCTGCGCCGAGAGCGCCTTCATCGGAACCTCCGGCGTCGGCGCCAGCCCGCCATTGCCGCCGGTCTGGATCTTGCATGGCACCTTGAGCGACTGCCAGTCCGAGATGATGCCCTTGCCCACCACCTCGACCATGAATTTGGTGTCGGTGGCCTTGTCGATCTTCACTTCCTGATTGTGCACGGCCATGAACTTGCCATTCGGCATCTTCTTGGCGTTCACCGTGATCGGGTTGGACTTTCCGCCGCCGGCGCGGCGGTAGATGAAAGTCACCTTGCCCTTCATGTTGGTCTCGAAACGTGCATTGATGCTGGCAGTCGTTGGGCAGGCATTGGACTGCGGCTTGTGAATGCCGAGTGCGGCCGATTTCACCGCGAAGGCCGCGGCGAGATCATCGGCGCCAGCCTGCGGCCCCGCTTCCGGCACACCGACGCATTTCACCGTGATCGGGAAGCTGCCGTAGCCCTCACGCTTGATTTCCGACAACCCATCATCCCGGGCCCTGCCGATCAGCGTGACATCGCTGGTGATTCCCACCAGATGATCCTGGTGAATACCCTTGCCGCTCGCCAGGTTCCCGTTACATGTGGCCACAGCTGTGATCGAAGCGATCGCAAGGTTGTTGGTATGTGACTGGAATGAAATTTCGGTCTTGATGGACTTCGGCTGATTGGGGATGCTCTTGTCGATCAGCTTCACACCGCTGTGGGCCAGCGAGTAGCCCGCTAGCCGCCCCTTGTCCATCGCAACATCCACCTTGCCCGACAGCAACAGCTTCTGCGGCCGGATCTTGCTCCACTTCTTTCCATCCTGGGATTCGACGATGATCACGGGCGGAATGCCGGTCGGCGTCAGCGTGATGTGATCGAACACCGGCGAGGGACCGGCGGCGGCGGCACCGGCGCCGAAGACCGTGGCTGCGGCTGAGACGGCGAGGCCGAGGAAGCGAATGCGGGTCATGGCAGAACTCCTTCTTTGCTGATGTCCAAACGATAGACACAAGGCTAGTGGAGTCAGTCTGAATGGAATCGGGACGGCCTGTTCACACGCGGTTCACCGGAGGAACCGGTCAGCCCTGCTTGCCGGCCAGCCAGTCGAAGAGCTTGTCGAAGCCGCCGAAGGGATAGAGATGGGGGCCGGCGATGCCCAGCTCGGGACGGCTTGCGTGGAGCTCCGCCAGTTCCTGCACGAAGCCGTCGGGCGTATTGACGGTGAGCAGCTTGGTGATGTTCATCGCCTGCTTGCGGATGAAGCGCGCCGAATTGCCCACGCCGCACATGGTGGCATATTTCACCAGCGTCTTGATGGTGGCGGGGCCCGGCACGCCGACATGGATGGGAAGGCCGACGCCCTCGGCCCGGAGCGTCCGGGCCCATTCGGCCACCGGCGCGGCCTCGAAGAGGAACTGCGTGGCGATGAAGCCGTCGATGCCATTGGCCTTGAGGTAGGCCTGCTTCTCCTTCAGCGCCTTGAGCAGCACCGCCTCGCCATGGATCTTGGTGATGTCGGGATTGCCTTCGGGATGTCCGGCGAGGCCGATGCGGGTGATGCCATTGGCCTGGAACACCCCGGTCTCAAGCAGCTGGAGGGCAGCATCGTAGCTGCCGATCGGCTGCGGCGCGCCGCCGCCCAGCACGAGCATCTCGGTCACGCCGGCGCCGGCCAG
>JBGSNJ010000417.1:0-1506 GCA_041739715.1 Aestuariivirga sp. | reverse complement strand
TCCAGCGCCGCCAGCGCGAGCGCATTGGCGGGTGACACGAAAAAATCCTCGCGGCGAAAGCACTCGCGCGCGGGCAGGTCGAAAGCCATCTGTCCGGTCACGGTTCGGGCGCCCGCTCCGGGACGGGTTGAGGCTCGATGCCGCGGAACAGCAGGCTCTTCCGGTACTGGGCGATGCCGAAGCGGGCAAAGACGCCAAGCGAGGCCGCCACGGGCACCGCCACAAGCATGCCGACAAAGCCGAAGATCGCGCCGAAGGCCGACAGCGCGAAGAGAAGCCAGACCGGATGCAGGCCGACCGACTTGCCGACAAGCCGCGGCGTCAGGATGTTGCCCTCGAAGAACTGGCCGATGGCGAAGATGGCGGCGATGATGCCGATCGACAGCCAGTCGCCCCAGAACTGGAAAAGGGCCAGGCCGATGGCCAGCGTGCCGCCGACCAGCGAGCCGACGTAGGGAATGAAGGTGATCGCGCCAGCGATGGCGCCGACCACCAGGCCGAACTGCAGCCCGGCGATCATTAGCGCCACCGAGTAGAAGGTGCCGAGGATCACGCAGACCGAGACCTGACCGCGCACGAAGCCGGCCAGCACGGCGTCGATCTCGCGCGCGAGCATGCGCACCGTGGGGGCATGGTCGCGCGGGATCAGCGCATCGACCTGGGCGATCATGCGGTCCCAGTCGAGCAGCATGTAGAAGGCCACGACCGGCACCACGACGATGAACAGGACAGCGCCCACCACGCTCATCGCCGAGGAGATCAGGCCGTTGGCAAGATCGCCACCCTGCGACTGGATGGCCTGGGCGATCTGCGCCAGCGTCTGACGCGCGGTCGAGGTGCTGTCCTGCAGGTCGGGGAAGCGGGTGATGAGGAAGGCCTGGAACTGCTTCACGAAGTCGGGCACGGCGTTGACCAGCGCGGTCAGCTGCTGGATCAGCGTCGGGATCACCGAGAGGACCAGCGCGGCAAAGACCAACGCCGCCGCCAGCGTGATCAGCGCGGTGGCCGCCGCCCGGCTCATCCCGGCACGCTGCATGCGGTCGGCGAGGGGGTCGAGGAAATAGGCGATGGCGCCGCCCACAAGGAAAGGCAGGATGATGTTGCCCAGGAACCAGAGCATGACGAAGAACGCCAGGGCGGCGAGGCCCCAGTACTTCAGTTGGTCCTTCACCGGCAGGGCCATCGCGTGACTCCAGAGCACCGGCAGAGCATATCTCGCGTCCGGCAGGGCTTGGCAAGGGCAGGCCGGCGTTCGGGGGTCATTGGCCGGCCGGCGGCGCCGCGAAGAGATCCTTCAGCGCCACGTCCTTCATCAGGGCCTCGGGGCGGGCGCGCAAGGCCGCCGCCCAGTCCCGCATCATCCGGTCGCGCTGTTCGTCGATCAGCAGGTGAAGCTCGGCCTCGAAGGCGTCGCGGTGGAAGTACTCGTCGATGTTCACCACCACGGCATCAGCTGCGAACCAGGCGATCCCCGCGCCGATGACCGCCCCGGCCACCGTTCCGACC
>JBGSNJ010000388.1:0-10418 GCA_041739715.1 Aestuariivirga sp. | reverse complement strand
AGCGGGTGCTCGCTGGCCTGCTCGACGCTGGCCGCCAGGCGCAGCAGTTCGTTTGCGTCCATGCCTTCCGCGGCGATGACCTGCGTCACCGCCGGCCGGCCTTCGGTGAGGGTTCCGGTCTTGTCGATGACCAGCGTATCGACTTTTTCCATCCGCTCAAGCGCTTCGGCATTCTTGACCAGCACGCCATCCTGGGCTCCGCGGCCGATGCCGACCATGATCGACATGGGTGTCGCAAGGCCCAGTGCGCAGGGACAGGCGATGATCAGCACCGTCACCGCGGCAATGAGTCCGAAGGCAAATCGCGGTTCCGGACCCCAGATCGCCCAGGCCGCGAAGGCCAGCAGGCTGGCCAGCATGACGAGCGGGACGAACCAGGAGGACACCTGATCGGCAAGCCGTTGGATCGGCGCACGGCTGCGCTGCGCCTCGGCCACCATCTGCACGATGCGGGCCAGCATGGTCTCGCGCCCCACCTTCTCGGCGCGCATGAGGAAGGACCCCGAGGCATTGAGCGTGCCGCCGATGACCTTGGATCCCGGCTGCTTGCTGACAGGCAAGGACTCTCCCGTCACCATCGATTCGTCGATGGAGACATGGCCTTCCGTCACCAGCCCGTCGACGGGAACCTTCTCGCCCGGCCGTACGCGAAGGATGTTGCCGGCTTCGACGGCGTCGATCTCGACGTCCCCTTCGCCGCCATCGGCCTCGACCCGCCGCGCCATCCGCGGCGTCAGGCCGAGCAGGGCCTTGATGGCGCCGGAGGTCTTGTCACGTGCGCGCAGTTCGAGGACCTGCCCCAGCAGCACCAGCACGGTGATGACGGCGGCGGCCTCGAAATAGACCGCGACGGTTCCGTCATGATCGCGGAAGGCCTGCGGGAAGAGCTGCGGCATGAAGGTCGCCACGATGGAATAGGCATAGGCGACGCCGGTTCCGATGGCGATCAGCGTGAACATGTTGAGATTGCGGGTGACAAGGGACTGCCAGCCGCGCACGAAGAAGGGCCAGCCGGCCCACAGTACCACCGGCGTTGCCAGCAGGAACTGGATGAGATTCGAAGTGGCCCGCGGTATCAGACCATGCAGGCCGAAGACGTGGCTGCCCATCTCGAGCGCGAAGACCGGTAGCGTCAGGACAAGCCCGATCCAGAAGCGCCTGGTCATGTCGATCAGCTCGTGATTGGGGCCAGTCTCCGCTCCTGCAAACTTGGGCTCCAGCGCCATGCCGCAGATCGGACAGGTTCCGGGACCGATCTGCTCGATCTCGGGATGCATGGGGCAGGTGAAGACCGCATCCTGCGGCAGCGCCTCGAGCGCTTTCTTCATGGCCTCCGGGTCAAGATAGCGGCGGGGATCGGCAGCGAACTTGGTGAGGCAGCCCGGCGCACAGAAGTAGTAAGTCTTGCCGCCGTGAACATGCGTGAGCTGCGTCGCGTGCGGATCGACCGACATGCCGCAGACGGGATCGATCGCCAGGTGTGAGCCGTCACCGGCGTCATGAGCCATCTTCAATCCTCAGGCTGTTTCATCGCGACCGCTGGCCTTATAGACCTTCCCCGGCCAGACAGGTCAAGCGCCGTGCTGGCCCGTTGCGCAAGGCGCAATGCAGCTATGGCGACAACCGGCAGTGTTGCGTACCGCATGGTATTGGCCAATTGTTCATGTGGAGGTCGGTCTATGGCTCAATCTGTCCAACTCCCTGCGCGGCGCGGACTCGCCCGTCCCATGAACAGGGGGCAGAGCGTCCGCGTGGTGAATACCCATGGCCAGCAGGTGGTCGACACCTGGGCATTCTCGCGCGACCAGATCCGCGAGTTCATGTCCATGGAGCATTCGCGCGTGCACATGGGCCGGGTTCAGCCCATCACGGGATCGACGCTGCTCAGCAACCGCCGCAACCCGATGCTGACCATCGTCGAGGATACGTCGGGCGGGGTCCATGACACGCTGATGGCGGCCTGCGACGGCTACCGTTACCGCATGCTTGGCTGCACCGGGCACCACGACAACTGCACCGAGAATTTGCACGCCGCGCTTGCAAGCCTCAATCTGCAGGCGCCTGAAACGCCGGCACCCCTCAACCTCTTCCAGAACTCCGCGGTGGGCAGCGATGGTTCGCTGGTGATCGCCCCGCCCGTCGCGCCGCCGGGCTCGCATGTGACGCTGCGGGCCGAGATGGACCTCGTGATCGTCTTCTCGGCCTGTCCGCAGGACATGATGCCGACCAATGGCGCCGACATGACGCCGAAGGATGTGGAACTGATCTTCGGCTGAGGATCAGCGCTGATCCAGACGGTCGATGGCCTCGACATTGGCCGCCGAACTCCCTTTCGGATCGAACTCGGAGACAAGCCATGTGTCGACGATGGCCTTGGCGAGTTCCGGACCGATGACGCGCGCGCCCATGGTGATGACCTGGGCGTTGTTGGACTTCGCCGCGCGTTCGGCGGAATAGGTATCATGGGTGAGCGCGGCGCGGATGCCGGGCACCTTGTTGGCCGAGATGCACACGCCGATGCCCGTGCCACAGACCAGGATGGCGCGATCGAAGCTGCCGTCCTTGACCTTCTTCGCAACGCCGGCCGCCATGTCGGCATAGAAGCCGGCATCGCTCAGATTGCTGATCTGATGTTCGGGCTTGGTCTTGAGATGCGCTTCGATGACATCGAGAAGCGGCTTGCCAGCGCTGTCGGCGCCCAGTGCGATCTTCATGCGTGTTCTCCCAGTGCGGCCGTCACCGCCTCAATGATCCCAATGTAGCCTTCGGCGTTCCAGGCGGAACGTCCGATGAAGAGCCCGTCAATATCCGATTGCAGCGCCAAGTCGCAACTATTCTGCGGATTGACGCTTCCGCCATAAAGCACCGGCAGCGCCCTGCCGCAAACCTCCGCCGTCAGCGCCTTGATGCGCTTGTGCTGGTCGTTGGCAAAGGCGGGATCGGCCGGGATTCCGCCCTCGCCGATGGACCATACCGGCTCATAGGCCAGGATGACCTTCCCCGCCGCCGCTGCGGCCACGTCGCGCAGGGCAAAACGTGTCTGGCGCGCCAGAACATCGGCGGTAGCACCTGCCGCATGCTCCTCCTTGGTGTCGCCGATGCAGACCAGGGCGATCAACCCGTTCCGCAGCGCCGCGGCCACCTTGTGCGCCACCGTCTCGTCGGTCTCGCCGAAATGGGTGCGGCGCTCGCTATGGCCCAGCTCGACGAGATGGGCGCCGCAATCGCGGACCATGAGCGGCGAGACCTCGCCGGTCCATGCGCCATGGTCGGCCCAGTGCATGTTCTGCGCGCCGATCTTCACCTTCGTCCCGGCGAGGATCGCCGCGACGTCGGCGATATAGGGATAGGGCGGGATGACGAATGGCTGCACGGCCGACGCCTGCGCGGCCGGAGAGGCCTTGAGTGTCTCGGCAAAGCTGCGGGCCTCGGCCCGGAGCTTGTTCATCTTCCAGCTTGTCCCGATCCACGGGGTCTTGCGGGCCATCAGTTGAATCCTGTCTTCGTGTAAGGCGCCCAATAGGCCACGGATTCGCGCAGGGCCGCAACCACGCTGCGGTCGGCGGGTTCGCGCTCGCGGAAGGCCAACTCGAGGCACAGTTCATTGTCCCGGCCGCCGCCGGCTTCCACCGCGGCAATCAACTTCCCGGGCGTGATGCGGCCGTCCTTGTTGTACTGCGCGGTGAAGGGCCAATGGCCGCCCTTGTTCATGGTGCTCTGCTTGATGTGGATGATGGGCGACTGCGCGGCGAAGACGCGCGCCCAGGCATAGGGATCGACATCGTCCGGATTCGGAGACGTCACGTCGCCGTGGTCGATGTCCACCATCGGCTTCAGCGGAAGGGGCAGCCCTGCGGCATCGATCCAGTCCTGCAGGGACTGGCAGTCCTTCAGCGTATGACCCAATTCGCGTCCCACCGACATGGGTTCCCAGAACAGGCAGGACAGGCCCCGGGCCCTCGCATGCGCGGCAAGCTCGCGCCAGCAGTCGAGAGCGACCTGCATCAGCGTTGCGCGGCGGTGCGCATCGTCATAGTCGCGAAAGGTGAAGATGCCGAACTGGGTGCCGATGGCCGGCGCGCCGAGGTCGCCGGCAATATCCGCCATGCCCTTGAACCAGCGCAGATAGTAGGCGCGCACATCGGGATCGGGATGGGCGAAGTGATTGAGCCGGCCATAGGGCCCGGTCATGATCGAGGTGATGCGCGCGCGCCGGGCGGCGCAGGCCCGTGCGAGGCGATCAGTCAGGCGTTTCACCGTTGCCGCGGGCCAGGACGGATTGACGAATTCATGTACCAGCTGGATGTTGCCGATGCCCACCTCCTCGGCCAGCGTGCCGATAAGATCCTCCGGCTCCGCAAAGCGGTTGACCAGCGGATTGGTGTTCACCGAGAGCGAGAATCCCATTGGCCGTCCCTGTCCCTGCTGCGTTGCAGCGACGATTTTTGTTGACGCCGAGGCTAGTATGAAAAATATTGCATCTCAAGAAAAATAATTCAAAACCGAATGGGAAGCGATTGAACCTGCACGCCACATCACTTCACGTGGACGAGGAGGCACATCTTGCCGCCCGCGCCGCGTGGTTGCATTTCGCCGGCGGCAAGACCCAGGGCGAGGTGGCGGAACTGCTCGGCGTACAGAGCACCAAGGCCCATCGGCTGATCGCGCGGGCACGCAGCGAAGGCCTCATCCGGGTCTTCGTCGAAGGCCCGATCGCCGGATGCATCGACCTCGAAGAGAAACTGAAGGGTGCCTTCGGGCTGCAGCTCTGCGAGGTGGTGCCGAACGTCGACGAAGGCGCCTTGCCCCTGCGCACGCTGGCCATCGCCGGCGCGCGCTACATACGCAATCTCATCGAGAGCGGCCGCTATAGCCTAATCGGCATGGGCCATGGACGCACGCTTGCCGCCATGGTGGACGCCATGCCGAGCGTGGCGGCCGAAGGCACGCGCTTCGTTTCGCTGCTGGGCGGCCTGACCCGGCGCTTCGCAGCTAGCCCCTTCGACGTGATCCACAAGTTGGCCGAGCGCACGGGAGCGGAATCCTACGTGATGCCCGTGCCCTTCTTCGCCAACACCGCCAAGGACCGTGAAGTCCTCGAGTCCCAGTTTGGCGTCTCGAACGTCATCGACATGGCGCGGCGCGCCGAGATCTATATCGCCGGCATCGGCGAGGTCGACCGCAAGAGCTTCATCGCCACCGCCGGCATGGTCGACGACGAGGATGTCGACGAGGTGGTTCAGTCGGGGGCCTGCGCCGAGATCCTCGGCCAATTCTTCACCGCCGAGGGCCGGCACATTCCCAACGGCGTGTCACAGCGCGCACTCGCACCGCGGCTTTCCGATCTGCAGACGCACAAGATTGTCGCCGTTGCCGGCGGCACATCCAAGACTCAGGCCATCCGCGCCATTCTCGGAAGCGGCCTTCTTCATGGCCTGATCACCGACGAGGCAACCGCACGCCGCCTCGTCAACGCCAAACCGGGACGTGAGCCCGGCAAGAAGAACGGGAAATCCGCACCGGGCTAACTTTCGTGAACCAACGAAACAACGGAGGAATGGGAATGTACGATAAAGAAAAGGGCCTCTTCGAAGCCTTCGTGGCAAAGAAGATGAGCCGCCGCGAATTGATCCAGACGACCGGAAAGCTGGGCCTCTCGGCCAGCGCCTCCGGCTTCCTGCTGACCCAGGCGCAGACACAGGCCATGGCAGCGGACTTCGACTGGCAGAAGTACAAGGGCTCGAAGCTGAAGCTACTGCTCAACAAGCATCCCTATGCGGATGCGATGATCGCCAACATCGAGACCTTCAAGACCATGACCGGCATGGACATCTCCTGGGACATCTTCCCGGAGGATGTCTACTTCGACAAGGTCACCGCGGCGCTCTCCTCGGGCTCGACCGAGTATGACGCCTTCATGACCGGCGCCTACATGACCTGGACCTATGGTCCGGCCGGCTGGATCACCGACCTCAACGAGTACATCAAGGACCCGGCCAAGACCAACCCGAACTATGCCTGGGACGACGTGCTCCCCGGCCTGCGGGCGTCGACCTCCTGGAACGGCGTTCCCGGCGGCGAACTGGGTTCGGCGGATGCCAAGCAGTGGTGCATTCCCTGGGGCTACGAGCTCAACAACCTGTCCTACAACAAGACCATGTTCGACAAGGTCGGTGTCCAGCCGCCCAAGAACATGGGCGAACTCCTGGAAGTCTCGGCCAAGCTCACCAAGGATCTGGGCGGACCCTATGGCGTCGGCGTGCGCGGCTCGCGCAGCTGGGCCACGATCCATCCGGGCTTCCTCTCGGGCTATGCCAACTTCGGCGAGAAGGACTTCAACGTCGCCGACGGCAAGCTGAAGGCCGCCATGAACTCGGCGGGCTCGAAGGCCTATCATGCCGACTGGGTGAAGATGATCCAGGACTCGGGCCCGAAGAACTGGTCGACCTACACGTGGTACCAGGTCGGCACCGATCTCGGCGCCGGCGCCTCCGCCATGATCTTCGACGCCGACATCCTCGGCTACTTCATGAACGGCGGCGACAACAAGGAGAAGGGCAACCTCGGCTATGCGCCCTTCGCGGCGAACCCGAATGCCGCGGCGCCCACGCCGAACGTCTGGATCTGGTCGCTGGCCATGAACAATGCCGGTACCCAGAAGGACGCCACCTGGTACTTCCTGCAGTGGGCCACCTCCGTCGAGCACGACCTGTTCGGCGCCCGCAAGATGGACTTCGTCAATCCGGTCCGCGCCTCCGTCTGGAAGGACGAGGAATTCCGCAACCGCATCGACAAGTCCTATCCGGGTTACCTCAACCAGCATGACGTGTCGGCACCGGGCGCGAAGATCTACTTCACCGCCCAGCCGCTGTTCTTCGACCTCACCACCCTGTGGGCCGAAAACCTGCAGAAGATGGTGGCAAAGGAGATCCCGGTCGACGAAGGCCTGGACAAGATGGCGGCGGAAATCGACGCCAAGCTGGCGGAAGCCGGTCTGGGCTGAGCCCTGACGGCAAAGCGCGGGGCCGCCGTTCTCCCTGAGCGGCCCCGCAGCTTCGCCTTCTTTCCGCACATCGCAAATCGCTTTAGGGTAACGGGTCAGATGACCGCAGCCGCAAACCAGATTCATGCGCCGGTGAAGCAGAGTCGCTTCATGCGGCGGGCTCTGCCCTATATCCTGAGCCTGCCGGCGTTGCTGATGTGCATCGGCATCCTCATTCCCTTCTTCACGGCGGTCTACTACTCGCTCCTGCGCTACCGCATGAACCTGCCGCAGATGCGCGGCTTCATCTGGTTCGACAACTACATCAATTTCTTCGCCGACCCGAAGTTCTGGAACACGGTCTACATCTCGCTGGTGTATGCGGCGCTCACCGTCGGGCTGGAACTGATCATCGGGCTCGGCATCGCGCTCCTCCTGCAGCGGCCGACGCGTTTCAACAACATCGCGTCCATTCTTCTGCTGCTTCCACTCATGACCGCGCCCGCCCTGGCTGCGCTGATGTGGAAGCTCATGACCCATCCCGACTTCGGCATCCTCAGCTACCTGCTGACGCTGATTGGCATCACCGACTTCAAATGGGCCTCGGACCCCTCGACCGCGCTGCTCACCGTCGTGCTGGTCGACATCTGGGTCTACACGCCCTTCATCATGATCCTGCTGCTGGCGGGCCTGCGGTCGCTGCCCAAGGCCCCCTTCGAGGCGGCAGCACTCGACGGCGTGCCGCGCAGCTTCGTGTTCTTCCGCATCACGCTCCCCATGCTGATGCCCTACATCATCACCGCCACGCTGTTCCGCCTGCTCGACTCGATCCAGCAGTTCGACATCATCTATGCGATGACGCAGGGCGGTCCGGGCGACAAGCTGCTGGTCTTCCAGGTCCAGGCCTATCTCGACTTCTTCCAGGCCACCAATGTCGGACGGTCGGCGGCGCTCATGATCATCCTCTGGGCGATCACCTATGCGCTCTCCAATGTCTTCATCAAGCAATGGCTCAAGCTGCGCGAACGCGCGCATGGTGCGGGGTAGGCCATGGACCACACATCATTCCTCGAGCGCCTCATCCGCGGCATCCTGATCACGCTGGTGCTGGTGTTCTTCCTCTTCCCGATCGTCTGGATCCTGCTCATGTCGCTGCAGACCAACGAGACAATCCTGCGCATTCCGCCGTTGCTGGTCTTCACGCCGATCTTCGACAACTACACTGCGCTGGTCACCGGCCAGCTGCGGACCGCGGCTGGCAGCCTGCAGCTCAACTTCATGCAGAACCTGTGGAACTCGGTCCTGCTGTCCTCGGCCTCCGTGCTCCTGTCGCTGATCCTCGGCGTTCCCGCGGCCTATGCCTTCGCCCGCTTCAAGTTCCGCCTGGGCGAGGACATCGCCTTCACGCTGCTGTCCTTCCGCTTCGCCCCGCCGCTCCTCGTGCTGCTGCCGCTCAGCCTCTACTTCAAGGATCTTGGCCTGACCAACACCTACATCGGGCTGATCTGGGTCTATCAGCTCATCTGCCTGCCGCTCATCCTGTGGATCGTGCGCGGCTATTTCGAGGACATCAGTCCCGACATCGAACATGCCTATCGCATCGCCGGCAACAGCTGGTGGAAGACCTTCCGCAAGATCGCCGTGCCGCTGGCCCGGCCCGGCATCGCGGCGGCGGGCCTGCTCGCCTTCATCTTTGCCTGGAACAACTTCGTCTTCGCACTCATCCTGGCATCCGCCGACAAGCAGCCGGTGACTGTCGGCGCGCTGGCCTTCGTGACGGCCTCAGGCATCCAGTACGGACAGATTGCAGCCGCCATCGTGCTGTCGGTCACCCCGACGCTTGCGCTCGCGCTCTATGCCCAGCGCTATCTCGTCGAGGGCCTGTCGATGGGAGCGGTCAAGGGATGAGCCAGCTCTCTCTCAAGGCGCTGTCGAAATCATACGGCGCCTTCAAGGTCTTCGAGGGACTCGACCTGTCGGCGGACGCCGGCGAGATCGTGGTGGTCTTCGGCGGCTCGGGCACCGGCAAGACCATCCTGCTGCGCCTCATCGCGGGCGTCGAGGAGCCGACCGCAGGCAGCATCCTGATCGGCGGCCATGACGTCTCCGACATCGCGCCGGAACACCGTGGCGTCGGCATGGCCTTCCAGAACTTCGCGCTCTTCCCGCACATGTCGGCGGCCGAGAACATCGCAACACCGCTGCGCTCCAAGGGCGAGTCCGAACAGGCCGTGCAATCCGGCATCGCGAAGGTTGCGAAGCTCCTCAAGATCGACCACGTGCTGGGCCACGCGCCGCGCGAATTGTCCAACGGCCAGAAGCAGCGCACCGCCCTGGCGCGCGCGCTTGCCGCGGAACCCCGCATCCTGCTGCTCGACGATCCGCTGCGCAACGTGGATGCGAAGCTCCGCTTCGAGATGCGGCTCGAGCTGCCGCGCCTGCTGCGCCAGAGCGGCGCCACGGTCCTCTATGTGACGCAGGACTACAAGGAGGCCATGGCGCTGGGTGATCGCATCGCGGTCCTCGCGGGCGGCAAATTCGTCCAGGTCGCCACGCCCGAGGACATTTATGTGAAGCCCGCCTCGCTGAGCGTGGCGCGGCTGTTCGGTGATCCGTCGATCAATACGGCCGAGACGGTGGTGAAGGCGGGCGGCAAGGGCGCAGGCCTTTCCCTCGGCGGTACGGAGGTCGCCATCGCCGCGGAATACAAGGGACTTGCCGGCAAGCGCGTCGTCTTCGGCATCCGGCCGGAAGCCATCGAGATCAAGTCAAGCAAGATCAGCGGCATCCCGGCCGAGATTGTGGCGGTGACGCCGCTCAATGAACGCACCGTGCTGCTGCTCAAGGCCGCCGATGGCTGGGAATTCCTCGCCTCGCTGCCCGCCTCGGCGAAGGCGCCCGAGCCCGGAACGAAAGTCGCGGCCAGCTTCGCATCGTCCGATATTCATTTCTTCGACACGGCAAGCGGCGAGCGGCTCCATGGGTGAACTTGTCATCAGCAAGGTCGACAAGGTCTATCGCGGACGCAAGGCGGCGGTGCATGCCGTGAAGGCGCTGGACCTGACCGTGAAGCCCGGCGAGATCGTGGCGCTTCTCGGGTCATCGGGCTGCGGCAAGACCTCGACGCTGCGCATGATCGCGGGCTTCGAGGACGTGACCAGCGGCAGCATCGTGCTGGACGGCAAGCCGATCCATCAGCTGCCTCCGGCGCAGCGCGGCGTGGCCATGGCCTTCGAGGCCTATTCGCTCTATCCGCCGCTCACCATCGGCGAGAATATCGCCTTCGCGCTGAAGGCGTCGCGGCTGCCGGCGGCCGAACAGGAGAGCAAGGTCCGCGCCATGGCAGGGATGCTGGAGATCGACGGCATCCTGGGCAAGTATCCCTCCTCCGTCTCGGGCGGCCAGCAGCAGCGCGCCAGTCTCGGCCGCGCGCTGG
>JBGSNJ010000310.1:0-6798 GCA_041739715.1 Aestuariivirga sp. | reverse complement strand
GCCGCCCCGCGTCGAGCCGAAGGTCGACCGCGGTGCGGCCGCCCGAAGTGAGGGTGAGCTCGGCGGTGCCGCGCTCGCCATCGAGTTCGTAGTCCGTCTTGCTGAAGCGCAGGCGCGAGGGCGTGATATTGAGGTCCGTCTGCATCTTGAACTGGCCGCGGCTGCCGGTCCACAGGCGCTCGATCGACGGTTTTGCTTCTGGCCAGATCCAGGCCGACAATAGCCGCAGGTCACCCGACTCGAGTGCCAGCGACCCGGCAACTTCCGCCCCGGAAGTGCCGGGAAAGAACACGCCTTCGTAAAGGACCCGGGAGCGGCCCGGCAGCGATGTCGACAGCTCCTTCAGCCTGATCGCATTCCGGTCGGCATCGACCACGACGGCGGCATTGTCCAGGCGCTCGCCGCCGATGGTGAGCGAGGTCACGCGCATGGCCGCCGAGAGGCTCACATCTTCCGGAATGAGCGCGAGCAGACCGCCCGCCAGCGACAGCACACCGCCCTCGCGCAACAGGTTGCGCGCGCGTGCACCGGCAAGCGCGTCGAGATCGAGCGAGACCGCCGAGAGATCAGCGCTTGCCGAAATGTGCCGGTCAAGCGCGACACGCGCCGTACCGCTCACCAGCGTACCGCCTTCCTGGATATCTACCGGAGAGATCTCGATCCGGTCGAAGGCGGCGCGTTCGAAATCGGCGGTCACCTGGGAGGTAAAGACCAGCGGGCGGAGCTGACCTTCCGAATTGGTCTTGCCCTCGGGCGTTTCGGCGGGCGCCACGCGCACCTCGCCTTCGGCCTTGCCTGCCTGGACACGGCCGTCAAAGGAGAAGATCGGACCCGCCGCATCGGCAGGCGAGACGCGCAGGCCAAGGCGCAGCGGCTCACCCTCGATCCATGCCGCGGTGGTGAGCGACAGGTCGAAGTCCCTGTCCCCGTAGCGGGCGACACTCTTGCGGCCATCGAGCGCGCGCAGCCGCCAGGGCCCGGCAATTCCCGCTGCCGAAAGTGCCGCATTCACATCCGTCAGTTCGTAGGTCTCGCCACGGCGGCGGTCGACGAACCGCAGCGTGCCATCCGTCACGGTGATCCGGTCGAGCCGGACCTTGCGCAGCATGTCGCTGTTCACGACGCTTTCCGACGGCGTAAAGACCCAGTTGCCGTCACCCCCGTCGCGCCGCTCCACTGTGACCACCGGCCGTTCGACCTCGATGGATTCGACCTCGATGTTGCCGCTCATCAGCCCCGCCAGCGACATGCGGATCACCGCGCGGTCGACGGTGGCGAACTCGGCATTCTCCATGCCGGCGGGATTGGCGATGCGAAGGCCTTCCACCGTCAGCCGCGGCCAGGGGAAGAGCCGGGCCGAGACATTGCCATCGACAGTGACGGTGCGGCCGGTCAGCTTGCGGCCATTGCTCTCGATGTCGGCGCGATAGGAATTCCAGTCGATGACGAAGGGCGCAGCCAGCAAGCCAACGACGGCAAGCACCAGGAAAATGCCGAAATAGAGGACGGGGGATTTCCACACCTTCATGGCCCTGTCAGATGCGGTTCCATTGCGTCAATCACAAGGCGGCGTTCTTGCCGGGGTTCATGATGTTCTTGGGATCGAGGGCCCGTTTGATGTCGCGCATGAAGGCAAGGGCCGGGCCATGTTCGCGCTCCAGATAGGCCACCTTGCCGTAACCGATGCCGTGCTCGCCGGTGCAGGTGCCGCCCATGGCGATGGCCCGGTCGATCAGGCGCCCGTAGACGCCCTTGACGCGCGCCACCTCGTCCGGTTCCGAACGGTCGCAATAGAGCACCACATGGAAGTTGCCGTCGCCCACGTGACCTACGATCGGGCCATAGAGGCCATGCGCCGCGAGATCGGCCTGGGTGTCGGTCACGCATTCGGCAAGCCGCGAGATGGGCACGCAGACGTCGGTGGCAAAGGCATCCTTGCCGGGCATCAGCGACCTGGTGGCCCAGAAGGCATCGTGCCGGGCCTGCCAGAGCTTCTGCCGGTCTTCTTCCTTCTCGGCCCAGCGATAGGGCCCGCCGCCGAGTTCCTCGGCGATTGCCGCAAAGGTTTCGGCCTGCTCCCGGGCCGAGGCAACGGTCCCGTGGAACTCGAGGAACAGCGTGGGCGAGACGGCCAGATCGAGATGCGAGTAGGCGTTGAAGGCCTTCACATGCTCGGCGTCGACCAGTTCGATACGCGCCACCGGCAGTCCCATCTGAATGGCCGTGATGGTGGCGTTGCAGCAGGCTTCGACGCTGGGAAACGGGCACACGGCCGCGACAATCGATTCCGGAATGCCGTAGAGTCTGAGTGCCACTTCGGTGATGACGCCAAGCGTTCCTTCGCTGCCCACCAGCAGGCGGGTGAGATCGTAGCCTGCCGAGGACTTCTTGGCGCGCGATCCGGTGCGGATGATTTCGCCATTGGCCATGACCGCGGTCACGTTCAGCACGTTCTCGCGCATGGTGCCGTAGCGCACGGCGTTGGTTCCGGAGGCCCGGGTGGCCGTCATGCCGCCGAGACTGGCATCGGCGCCGGGATCGACGGGGAAGAACAGACCCTGGTCCCGCAAATGGACATTGAGCTGCTTGCGGGTGACCCCGGCTTCCACCCGGCAGTCGAGATCGGCGGCATTCACCTCCAGAATGCGGTTCATGCCGGACAGGTCGATGGAAATGCCGCCGAAGGGTGCGGTGAAATGCCCCTCCAGCGAGGTGCCGGTGCCATAGGCAATCACGGGCGTGTCGTATTTGCCGCAGATGGCAACGATCCTTTGGACCTCACCGGTATTCTGCACGAAGGCCACCGCGTCGGGCGGCGCACCCGGATTCCAGGTCTGATCCTTGCCGTGCTGTTCGCGCACGGCGGCGGCGGTCGACAGGCGGTCGCCCAGGACCTCGCGGACCTCGGCGACGGCCTGCATTGTGCTGTTCTTGGCGCTTCGTGTATCCATGCCCCGAAACTAGCAGAATCCGGAGAATTTGCGATGGCCTATCCCGCCCCTTTCGTGGGCCGAATCCAGAAGGTCGAGGACCAATGGACCGACTATAACGGCCATTTCAACATGGCCTATTACAATGTGCTCTTCGACCGGGCGGGCGACGAGGCCTTCGCGGCCGTGGGCCTCGGCCCGGACTACGTGAAGGACCGCAACGCCTCGTTCTTCACGCTGGAAAGCCACAACACCTATGTGCGTGAACTCCATGCCGGCGATTCGGTGCGGATCGAGACGCAGTTTCTCGACCGTGACGCCAAACGCGTGCATTACGTGCAGCAGATGTTCCATGCCGAAGAGGGCTGGCTGTCCTGCGTGACGGAGCTGATCGTCATGCATGTCGACATGGCCGCAAAGAAATCCGCCCCATTCCCGCCTGACGTATATGAAAAGATCGACAACATGCATAAGGCCCACAAGGCGCTGCCGGTTCCACCTCAGGTTGGCCATCGAATCGGCATTCCCCGGAAAGCCTGACCCATGCTTGTGCCCGGCCCGCCCGATTGGTAGAAACCACGCGGGGAATGGACGTGGCGCCGGCGAAGTATTCTGACCCATAAGGCGAGACATGAACCTTTTGCAGAGCGACAATCAGTGGTCCCAGTCCATCGATCCGAAGCGGACGATGACCAAGGCGGCGTTTTTCTCCTCCTATGCCAGCCATTACGCCGTCATGATCTATGTCGCGATCGTTCTGTCGACCGGTGCGCTGAGCCTTTATCTCATGCAGAGCTGGTGGCAGCTTCTCGGCTCCTTCGCGCTGGTGGCGCTGGTCTATCCGGCCGTCGAGTTCGTGCTGCACCGCTTCGTCCTGCATAGCCGCACGCTTTACCGCATGCCCTGGACGGCAGGCCTGTGGCGGCGGATCCACTACGATCACCACATGAATCCGAACGACCTCTCCGTGTTGTTCGGCGCGCCCTATACGACCATTCCGGCGGTACTGGCCCCGACCCTGCCCCTGGGCTATCTGGCCTTCGGCTGGCCGGGCGCTGCCGCGACCGTCTGCGGCGGCTTCATCGCGCTGCTGATCTACGAGTTCTTCCACTGCGCTGCCCATCTGCCGGTGAAGTTCGAGTCGCGGATCATGCAGCACATGCGCCGCCACCACGCCCTGCACCACTTCCATTCGGAGAACGGCAACTACGGGATCGTCACGGACGTGCTCGACCGGGTGCTCGGGACCGAATACGAGGTCGGGACCGGCATGGGACCGAGCCCCACGGTGCGCAATCTTGGCTACACCAGCGAAGAGGCCAAGAAGTATCCCTGGGTCGCCGAACTTGACCAGGCACAATCCCGCAACTGAGGCGGGTTGCCCAGAATTGTCATGAGCGCGCAACATTGAGGGCGCAATTCACCTCCACCATTGATCCCGCAATCAACGAAGGAGGCGAAAATGATGAACCAAGGTTTCAACCTGTTCGCGGAAGCGCTTGTTTTCGTTCATGGAAAACGCGCAGAATCGGAGGCGGCCCTGCATGCTGCCCTGTGCGAGAAGTCCGGCGACACGGAAACCGCCGAAACCTGGCGGAAGCTCCAGAAGGCGGTCCGCGACGTGCAGCCGAGGCTCGCGGCCTGAGGCCGGGCGAGATCCGGGAAAGAGTCCTCGCGGCCCCCACACGGTTCGCAATCCGTTCCGCCGGTTGCTATACAGGGCCGGAGGATTCGCCCCCGGATGACCATCAAGCCCATCGATCTGGATGATTTCGACGACGACGCGCCGCGTCCAGTGAAACCCGGCAGCCTGTCGGCGCGCGCCCTGGCGCAGGGCGAACCGCCCTATCTCAAGGGGCTGAATGCCGAGCAAAGGGCCGCCGTGGAGACCACCGACGGCCCCCTCCTCGTCCTGGCCGGCGCCGGAACGGGCAAGACCCGCGTGCTGACCACGCGGCTTGCCCATATCCTGGCGACCGGCAAGGCCTGGCCCGGCCAGATCCTGGCGGTGACCTTCACCAACAAGGCCGCCCGCGAGATGAAGGACCGGATCGGCGCACTGATCGGCGGCGTGGTCGAGGGCATGACCTGGCTTGGCACCTTCCACGCCATCGGCGTCAAGATCCTGCGCAACCATGCCGAGCTTGCCGGGCTTCGCTCCGGCTTCTCGATCCTCGACACCGACGACCAGATCCGGCTGATGAAGCAATTGCTGGAAGCCCACGACATCGACGAGAAGCGCTGGCCCGCGCGCCAGCTCGCCAGCCTCATCGACGGCTGGAAGAACCGCGGCCTGACCCCCGAGAAGATTCCGGCGGGCGAGGCCCATGGTTTTGCCAACGGGCTGGGCGGCAAGCTCTATGCCGAATACCAACAGCGGCTGAAGGTGGTGAATGCCGCCGACTTCGGCGACCTGCTGCTGGAAGTGCTGCGCATCTTCCAGCAGCACCCGGACGTGCTGAAGGAGTATCAGCGCCGCTTCAAGTACATGCTGGTGGACGAGTACCAGGACACCAACGTGGCGCAGTATCTCTGGCTGCGCCTCCTGGCCCAGGGCCACCGCAACATCTGCTGCGTGGGCGACGACGACCAGTCGATCTATGGCTGGCGCGGCGCCGAGGTGGACAACATCCTGCGCTTCGAGAAGGACTTTCCCGGCGCCAAGGTGATCCGCCTCGAGCGCAACTACCGCTCGACGCCCGATATTCTCGGCGCCGCTTCGGGCCTCATCGCCAAGAACGAGAGCCGGCTGGGCAAGACGCTCCGCACCGACCGCGAGGAGAGCGAGCCCGTGACGGTACGCTCGCACTGGGACGGCGACGAGGAAGCCCGCACAATCGGCGACGACATCGAAAGTTTCCAGCGCAAGGGCGATCGCCTCAACGACATGGCGATCCTGGTGCGGGCCTCCTTCCAGATGCGGAGTTTCGAGGACCGCTTCATCACGCTGGGGGTGCCTTACCGCGTGGTCGGCGGCCCGCGCTTCTACGAACGCGCCGAAATCCGCGACGCGCTGGCCTATCTCAAGATCATCGCCTCGCCGGACAATGATCTCGCCTTCGAGCGCATCATCAATACGCCCAAGCGCGGCATCGGAGACACTTCGGTCAAGCGCATGCATGAGCATGCCCGCAACCAGGGCATCTCGCTTTACCGCGCGGCCGAGGCGCTGAGCCTCACCGATGAACTGCCCAACAAGACCCGCACGGCGCTGCGCGCGCTGATGGAAAGCTTCTCGCGCTGGCGCCAGGCTATGGATGGGCTGCCGCACACGGAGCTGGCTGAAATCGTTCTGGACGAGTCCGGCTACACGGCCATGTGGCAGAACGACAAGAGCCCCGAGGCCGAGGGCCGACTCGAGAATCTCAAGGAACTCGTGCGATCCATGGGCGAATTCGAAAACCTGCTGGGCTTCCTCGAGCACATCTCGCTGGTCATGGACGTGGAACAGTCGCCCGACGACGACAAGGTCAACATCATGACGCTGCACTCGGCCAAGGGGCTGGAGTTCGGAACGGTCTTCCTGCCCGGATGGGAGGAAGGCCTCTTCCCGCATCAGCGCGCGCTGGACGAAAAGGGCCGCGCCGGGCTGGAAGAAGAACGCCGCCTCGCCTATGTCGGCATCACCCGGGCCAAGCGCCGTGCCTACATCTCCTTCGCCCAGAACCGCCGGGTGCACAATCTCTGGCAATCCGCCCTGCCCTCGCGCTTCATCGACGAGCTTCCCGAGGCGCATGTCGAGGTGGCGCCCATGTCCACCAGTTACGGCGGCTACGGGCTGGGCTCCTACGGCAAGAGCCGCTTCGAGGAGCAGAGCTTTACCAACACCTATGCCACGCCCGGCTGGCAGCGCGCCCAGGAGCGCTGG
>JBGSNJ010000246.1:0-11631 GCA_041739715.1 Aestuariivirga sp. | reverse complement strand
GTGAAGATGAGATCGCCGGCGGCAAGCGTGAAGAGTTTCGCGAGTTCGGCCAGGATTTCATCCACCTTCCAGATCATGTCGGAGAGATCGGCCGACTGCCGCCGCGTGCCGTTGATGTCGAGCGTGATGGCACCGCCCGTCATCGCCGCGGCAGACGGGGTGATTGCCTCCACCGGCGCGGAGAAGTCGAAGGATTTCGCCGCCTCCCACGGCCGTCCGCCCGCCTTGGCCGCGGCCTGCAGGTCGCGGCGCGTCATGTCGAGACCCACCGCATGGCCGAAGACCTTGCCGCCCGGGCCAAGCGCCACGACGAGTTCGATCTCGTGATGCACGTCCTTCGAACACGCCGGATAGGGAAAGCGGCCGTCCAGCACGAGGGCGTCGGCCGGCTTCTGGAAGAAGATCGGCGTGCCCTTCGGGTCGTTCCCCATCTCCTTCACGTGCTCCGCGTAGTTGCGTCCCACGCAGTAGATGCGGCGCACCGGGAAGAGATGATCGCCGCCCGCAACCGGAATCGTGACGGCGGGCAGTGCGGCAAAGGCCAGAGTCACGCCAGCACCACGCCGCGCTCGGCGAAGGACTTGCGCGTCGCGGCGGCAGACCCGTCGAGATCGATCGATCGGCAGGCGGCCTCGATGACTTCCGTGTCGAAGCCGAGCTTGCGGGCGTCCTCGGCGGAGAAGCGAACGCAGAAGTCGAAGGCAAGGCCGACGCAGACCACCTTGGTGAAGCCGCGCTCCTTCAGATAGCCGCCAAGTCCCGTCGGAGTCGTCTGGTCATTCTCGAAGAAGGCGGAATAGCTGTCGATCTCCTCGCGGAACCCCTTGCGGATGATGAGCTCGGTATTGGGAATGTGGAGGTCCTTGTGAAAGGCAGCACCCGGCGTGTCCTGGATGCAATGGTCCGGCCACAGCGTCTGCGGACCGTAATGCATCATGGCGATCTCGAAGGGGTTCTTGGCCGGATGCGCAGTGGCGAAGGACTTGTGCTCTGCCGGATGCCAATCCTGGGTGAGGACGACGTGCCTGAAGCCGCGGGCCAGGCGGTTGATCAACGGCACGACCTCGTCGCCGCCCGGCACGGCCAGCTTTCCGCCCGGGCAGAAGTCGTTCTGCACGTCGATGACCACGAGCACGTCGGTGTCTTTCCACATGGCTCAGCTCTCCTCTGCGATGGCCGCGGCACAGCCCTTGAAGGCCGGGAAGCGGTCGACGATCACATAGACGGGGATAGGGCGCATGACATGGGCCAGCCGTCCCTTCTCCTGGAAGATCGCACGGAAGTTTCCGGACTGGAGACGGGCGACGATGGAGGGCGCAATGCCGCCGGCCAGATAGACTCCGCCGCGCGCCTGCATGGTCATGGCGGCATCGCCCGCGATGCGGGCGAGCCAGGTGATGAACTGATCCAGCGTCTTCACCGCCGCCGCATCGCTGCCGGCAAGGGCTGCCTGCAGCACGGCTTCCGGTGTCGCCAGCGTGGGCGTGCCGGCGATGGTCCGGTACATCAGCAACAGTCCGCCGCCGGTGATGGCGTCCTCGGATTCGAAGGGCACGCCTGGTTTCGACATCTTCGCGCGCCAGTCGAATTCGGCCTGCGTGGCCACCGGCAGCGTGATGTGGCCGACCTCGCCGGGCAGGGCCATCCAGCCGCCCTGTGGCAGCGGTGCCAGGGTTGCCATGCCAAGTCCGGTTCCGGGTCCAAGCACGATCTTCACCGCGGGTTTGGCGGGCGTCTCGCCGCCGATCTGCACGACGTCGTCACCCGTGAGATGGGGGAGCGACAGGGCCAGCGCCTCGAAGTCGTTGAGGAGGCGGAAGCGGCGGGCATGGGCGGCCTTGCGCAGTGTCTCGCGGGTGAAGCGCCAGTCGCGGTTGGTGAGCGCCACCACCTCGCCCTCGGTCGGGCCGGCCACGGCGATGGCTGCGGCCGCCAGATCCGTCAGGCCCCGCGCCTTCAGGTAATGGCCGATGGCTTCCTCAAGCGAGCCGAAATCCCTGTTCTTCAGGGCTTCGATGTCGCGGACCGCGGTAGAGCCCGGCTCCACCAGCCCGAAGCGCGAGTTCGTGCCCCCGATATCCCCGACAAGTGCCTGTTTTGTCATGATCCGCCTCTGGCCCCCAAGTGCCACGAGACGCGGGTTTGGGCAACAGCCAAAGCTTTACCATCCCGCCAAAGCAGTCTAGGAACCGGGCCAACCCATTCCAACCCGGTTTAGACGTGACCAACCCGCTCGAACAGGAAGTGGCGCGACGGCGCACCTTCGCCATCATCTCGCACCCGGACGCGGGCAAGACGACGCTGACCGAGAAGCTGCTGCTCTTCGGCGGCGCCATCCAGCTTGCCGGACAGGTGCGCGCCAAGGGCGACCGCCGCCGCACCCGCTCGGACTGGATGTCGATCGAGAAGGCGCGCGGCATCTCGGTCGTGACCTCGGTCATGACCTTCGAGTACGGTGGCTGCGTCTTCAACCTCCTCGACACGCCGGGCCACGAGGACTTCTCGGAGGATACCTACCGGACGCTGACCGCCGTGGACGCCGCCGTCATGGTCATCGACGCCGCCAAGGGCATCGAGGCCCGCACCCGCAAGCTCTTCGAGATCTGCCGGCTGCGCGACATTCCGATCATCACCTTCGTCAACAAGATGGACCGTGAGGCCCGCGATCCACTGGACCTGCTCGACGAGATCGAGAAGGGCCTGGCGCTGACCGTGGCGCCCATGGTCTGGCCCATCGGCCAGGGCAAGGATTTCGCTGGAACCTACGATCTCCAGACGCCGCGCGTGCGCCAGCTCGAGAAGGCGCCGGAAGGCGTTGCGGTCTCCGGACCGGACGATCCGCTGATCGCAACGCTGATCACGGGGGACACGCTGGCCAAGTGGCGCGACGAGATCGAGCTGGTGCGCGACCTTTGCCACAGCTTCGATCGCCAGGCCTTCCTCGAAGGCCATCTTTCGCCCGTCTACTTCGGCTCGGCGCTCAAGAATTTCGGTGTGCGCGACCTGCTGGAGGCATTGATCGCTTACGCGCCGCCGCCGCGCGACCAGTCGGCCTCGGCCCGCGTGGTGCATGCGACCGAGTCCAAAATGACCGGCATCGTGTTCAAGATCCAGGCCAACATGGACCCGAACCATCGCGACCGCATCGCCTTCATGCGGCTGGCCTCGGGCAAGCTGACGCGCGGCATGAAGGTCAAGCTGGTGCGTACCGGCAAGACCATCGCGCTGACCGCGCCGCAGTTCTTCTTCGCCCAGGACCGTTCCATCGCCGACGAAGCCTATGCCGGCGACGTGGTGGGCATTCCAAACCACGGCCTGCTGCGCATCGGCGACACGCTGACCGAAGGCGAGGACATCGTCTTCACCGGCGTGCCGAGTTTCGCGCCGGAAATCCTGCGCCGGGTCAAGCTGGGCGATCCGATGAAGGCCAAGAAGCTGCGCGAGGCGCTGGAACAGCTGGCCGAGGAAGGTGTCGTCCAGCTCTTCCTGCCGGTCGACGGGTCCGCCGCCATCGTCGGCGTGGTGGGTGCGCTGCAGCTCGACGTTCTGGCCGACCGGCTCAACAGCGAATATGGCGTGCCGGTGAGCTTCGAGCCGGCGCGCTACGAGGTGATGCGCTGGATCTCCTGCGACGACGCGAAGAAGCTCGACGAGTTCGTCACCGCAAACCGGTTCTCCATCGCCCATGATCTTGACGGCGACCCGGTCTTCATGGCGCAATCGGCCTTCAGCCTGAACTACACGCTGGAACGCGCGCCGGAGATCAAGGTGACGGAGATCAAGGAAATGCACAAGGCGGCATGAGCGGGCCCCTTCCCTATCTGCCGCTCGACATGGGATGGCCCAATCTTCTGGCCATCGCCCTGATCTTCGGACTCTGGGGACTCTACACGCCGATCCTGAAACTCATCGGCAAGGGTTCGCTCAACAGCCAGCTGCACGACGTGCGATTGCGCTGGCTTCAGATGCATCAGGGCATTCATCGCGAACACCGCGTCTTCGACGCGATCCTGCTGGGCCACATCTCCAATTCCATCTCGTACTTCGGTTCGGCGACGCTGCTGGTGCTGGCCGGACTCGTCGGCTCGCTGGTCAATGTCTCGCGCATCTATCAGGTGACGCGCGACCTCTCCTTCTTCGATCAGGGCATGACGGCCGAGTCCTTCACGCTCTGTTTTGCGCTGCTCACGCTGATCATGGCGCTGTGCTTCTTCGCCTTCACCTATGCGCTGCGCAAGATGGCCTATACCTTCGCGCTGCTGGGCGGACTTCAGGCCTCACCCGCGCACAGCGAGGAAACGCGGATCATGGGCGAACAGGCCGCCATCGTGCTCACCGAAGCGGTACGCAGCATCAACAACGGCATCCGCGGCTTCTACTACGCGATTGCCGCGCTGTTCCTGTTTTCAGGTCCCTACGTCTGCATCGCCGCGACGATCGTCATCACGGCGATCCTGTACTACCGGCAGATGCTGTCGCCCACGGCGCGGGCGATCGCCACCTATGTCGCGGCGCTGAAGCGGCTGGGCAGCTGATCAGGCCAGCGTATAGGCCGTCTTGATGGCCGTGTAGAAATCCACCGCGTGACGTCCCTGTTCGCGCGCGCCGTAGCTCGAACCCTTCCGGCCGCCGAAGGGCACGTGGTAGTCGACGCCTGCAGTCGGCAGGTTGATCATCGCCATGCCGGCCTGCGACTTCTTGCGGAAGTCGGTGGCATGCTTGAGCGAGGCCGTGAAGATGCCCGAGGAGAGGCCGAAGGCCGTGTCGTTGGCAACCGCCAGGCCTTCCTCGTAGGAGTCGACCTTGATCACCGAGGCGACGGGGCCGAAGACCTCTTCGCGATTGATCCGCATGCTGTTCTTTGTTCCCACAAAGAGCGCCGGGCTCAGATAATGGCCCTTGGTGTCGCGGTTGAGGCGCTCTCCGCCCCAGGCCAGCTCGCCGCCCTCGTCGCGGGCGATCTGGATGTATTTCTCGTCCTGCGCCATCTGGCCTTCGTCGACCACCGGGCCGATGACGGTGCCGTCCTTCAGCGCGTGATCGACCTTGAGCGTCTTCATCGCGGCGACCATCTTGTCGACGAAGGCATCGTGGATGCCCTTCTGCACGATGAGGCGCGACGAGGCGGTGCAGCGCTGGCCGGTCTGGTAGAAGGCGCCGTCGATGGCGGCAGCCACGGCCGCATCGAGATTGGCATCATCCAGCACAACCAGCGGATTCTTGCCGCCCATCTCGAGCTGGAACTTGGCGCCGCGCTTTGCGCAAGCCATTGCAACGCGCGCGCCGGTCTCGACCGAGCCCGTGAAGGAGATGGCGTTGACGTCCTTCGAGTCCAGCATGGTCTGGCCCACGACGGAGCCGCGGCCCATGACGAGGTTCACCACGCCCTTGGGCATTCCGGCGCGCGAGATGATTTCCATCAGCGCCCAGGCGGTGCCGGGCACGAGGTCTGCGGGCTTCAGCACCACCGTGTTGCCGAAGGCCAGCGCCGGCGCCATCTTCCAGGCGGGGATCGCGATGGGGAAGTTCCACGGGCAGATCAGACCGACAACGCCCAGCGGCTCGCGGGTCAGCATCACGTCGACGCCGGGACGCACCGACGTGATTGCGACGCCCTCGACGCGCAAGGCCTCTTGCGCAAAGAACTTGAAGATCTGGGCGGCGCGCATGGTTTCGGCGATGCCATTGGCGAGCGGCTTGCCCTCCTCGCGCGAGAGCAACCTGCCGATCTCGTCCTTGCGGGCGAGGAGTTCGACGCCGATGGCTTCCAGCGCATCGGCCTTGGCCTGCGGCGTGCTGGCGGCCCAGCCGGGCTGTGCGGCCTTGGCGGCGGCAATGGCGGCCTCGGCCTGGCCCGCATCGGCCTGGGCATATTCGCCCACCACATCGGTCAGGTCCGACGGGTTGATGTTCTCGCGAACGCCCTTGCCTTCGACCCATTCGCCATTGATGTAATTCTTGTGCAGCGCCATGATGCGGAACTCCCTGATTTTCGGGCCGGACCATAGGCAGGGAGCGCGGGAGAGGCAAGCATGCAGGTGGGCATCGTCGGGGCGGGATTGATGGGACATGGCATGGCAGCCAATCTCTTGAAGCATGGCCATGGCGTGACCGTCATTGCCCATCGCAACCGGGCGCCGGTGGACGATCTGGTGTCGAAGGGGGCGCGCGAAGCACGCGACATGGCGGAGCTGGCAGAGGCCGATGCGATCCTTCTGTGCGTCACGACGTCGAAGGTGGTTGCGGACACCATCGCAAGGCTGAAACCCCATCTGCGGCGGGGGCAGATCATTCTCGATTCCGGCACCTCCGCACCGGAGGAAACCCGGCGCCTCGCGCATGACCTTGAGGCGATGGGCGTGGGCTTTGCCGACATCCCGCTGACCGGCGGTCCGGAGCAGGCGGAACAGGGAGAACTCGGCGTCTTGTGCGGGGCGAGCGACAAGACCTTCGCCGCAATCGGGCCCATGCTCGGCTGCTTTGCCACGACCGTGCGGCACTTCGGCCCGCCGGGCTCGGGGCATACGGCCAAGCTGATCTCCAACTACCTGGTCACCGGCATGGTGGCGCTGGTTGCGGAAGCCTTCGGCGCCGCGCACAGGGCGCAGATCGACTGGAAGGATCTTTACGAGGTCATGCTCAATGGCTCCGGCAATTCCGGCGTGTTGCGCAAGATGGTGGGTCCGGCGCTGCAGGGGGACTTCGACGGCTACCGCTTCGCCCTTGCCAATGCCGCCAAGGACATCGGCTACTACGAGGAGATGGCTGGGAAGCTGGGTTGCGCGACACGCCTGACGGAATCCGTTGCGGAAATCTTCCGGCAGGCCGTAGAAACGGGTCACGGCGGACGCAATGTCAGCCACCTGCTCGATCCAGCCATTGATGATGTGACCTGATGCTGAAAATCAATCCGGCCGTTGCGGCCATCGAAGAAGAGACCGCCTTCACGGTGCTGGACCGCGCCAATGCGCTCAGGGCCAAGGGCCTGCCGGTCATCAACCTCGGCATCGGCCAGCCCGACTTCAAGCCGCCGAAACACATTCTCGAAGCGGCCGAGAAGGCGGTGCGCGACGGCCCGCATGGCTATAGCTCGCCGCAGGGCCTGCCCATCCTGCGCGATGCGGTGGCGCACTATGTCGGCAACCGCTTCAAGGTGCCGGTGACCGGCGACGAGGTTGTGATCGTGCCTGGCGGCAAGGTGACTTTCTATTTCGCCTGCCAGATCTTCGGCGGGCCGGGCGCCGAGATCCTCTATCCCGATCCGGGCTTCCCGCCCTACCGCGACGCAGCCCGGTCGAGCGGGGCCACACCCGTGGCCTATCCCATCCACGAGGAAAAGGACTTCGGATTCGATGCCGAGGAAGTGCTCTCGCTGATCACCCCGGCCACCCGCCTCATCATCATCAACTCGCCCGCCAATCCCACCGGCGGCGTGGTCTCGCGCCAGGAGATCACGCGGCTGGCCGAAGGACTGCTCAAGCATCCGCAGGTCGCCATCCTCTCGGACGAGATCTACAGCCACCAGGTCTATGACGGGGTGGACTTCACCAGCTTCCTCGGCTTTCCGGAGCTGCGCGACCGCACTATCATTCTCGACGGATGGTCCAAGACCTTCGCGATGACAGGATGGCGCCTGGGCTTCGGCATCTGGCCACGGCACCTGGTGGACTATGTGAAGAAGCTGATCACGGTCGATCATTCCTGCACAAGTGTGGCAACCCAGATGGCCGGGCTTGCCGCCATTACCGGCCCGATGGACGAGATCGAAGGCTTCCGCAAGAGCTTCCAGACGCGGCGCGACTTGGTGGTGGCCGGGTTGAACGACATCAAGGGCGTGCGCTGCCGCGTGCCGGGCGGCGCCTTCTACGCCTTTCCGAACATCACCGGCACCGGCTGGTCGTCGCGCGACCTGTCTCGCGAACTGCTTGAGAAGGCGCATGTGGCCTTGCTTCTGGGCGAGAGCTTCGGCGCCAATGGCGCGGGCTTCGTGCGGATATCCTATGCCGCTAGCGAAACCGAATTGCGCGAGGCCCTGGCGCGCATGAAGGCGTTCCTTGGCTGAAAAAGGGGCGCCATGCCGGCGCTGCGGCGGGAAGGGGGGCTAAGGAACCGACAGCGCCCCGGCATGGCTTTCAGTTGGGGCTGGCGGGCAAGTTGGGACACCCGCGCCACCTTCTTGGCACGCGCCCGATGACAAACAGATGACGAAAGCGGAAGGCGGGGCACAATTCATCGTGGCAAACGGCAATCTCTACCACCTCTTCGAAGAGGGCTTCGCCCAGCAGGCTGCGCGTGTCGCCATCCGACCGGCCGACGGCCACGTCCCGATGACCTATGCCGAGATGTCGGCGGCGGTGAGCCGCTACGCCAATGCGCTTGGCGTCCTCGGCGTCGAGCCCGGCGACCGCGTGACGGTGCAGATCGAGAAGTCTGTCTCCGGCGTCTTGCTCTACCTCGCCGTGATGAAGGCCGGAGCCATCTACCAGCCGCTCAACACCGCCTATACCGAAGCCGAGGTGGACTACTTCGTCGGCGATGCCGAGCCCAAGCTGATCGTGTGCGATCCGGCTCGGCAGCAGAGGCTCCGCGCCATCGCCGACGCACACAAGGTCTTCGCGGTGGTCAATCTCGACGGCAGGGGCGAGGGATCGCTGGCCGCGCTGGCGGGCCAGATGGACGAGCGCCACGATACCGTGGAACGATCGGCCGAGGATCTGGCAGGGCTGCTCTACACCTCCGGCACCACCGGACGGTCGAAGGGTGCCATGATCACCCATGGCAACCTCGCGGCGAACGCCACGACCCTGGTGAAGCTGTGGCAGATCAGCGACGCCGACGTCCTTCTGCATGCGCTGCCGGTGTTTCACGTCCACGGACTCTATGTGGCCCTCAACACCTGCTTTCTCGCCGGAGCGGAGATCATCTGGTTCGACCGCTTCGATGCCGCGGCGATGATCAACGCCATGCCGCGGGCAACCCTCATGATGGGGGTGCCAACCTTCTACACGCGGCTGCTCGCCACGCCTGCCCTCTCCCGCGAGGCCACGCGCAACATGCGGCTTTTCATCTCGGGTTCCGCCCCCCTGCTCACCGAGACGCATCACGCCTTCAGCGCCGGCACCGGCCACGCCATCCTCGAGCGGTACGGCATGACCGAAACCGGCATGATCACCTCCAATCCCTATGACGGCGCGCGCGTACCCGGCAGCGTCGGCTTCGCGCTCCCGGATGTGTCCGTCCGCATCCGCGGGGACCAGCCCGGCGTGATCGAGGTAAAGGGGCCGAACGTCTTCAAGGGCTACTGGCGCATGCCGGAAAAGACCAGGGAGGAGTTCACTGCGGACGGGTACTTCATCACTGGCGACGTCGCCACCATCGACGCTGAAGGCCGGGTGGCCATCGTCGGCCGCGCCAAGGACCTTATCATCTCGGGCGGCTTCAATGTCTATCCGAAGGAAGTGGAGGATGTGCTGGATGCCCTGCCCTTCGTCGCGGAATCGGCCGTCGTCGGCGTTCCCCATCCCGACTTCGGCGAAGGCGTGATCGCCATCGTGACCGCGAAAGGCGCGGTGCCGGAAGAGGAGGCGATCATCGCCAAGCTGGCCAAGCAGCTGGCGAAGTTCAAGGTCCCGAAACGCATCATCGTGGTGGAGGCGCTGCCGCGCAATGCCATGGGCAAGGTGCAGAAGACCGAACTGCGCAGAATCTACGGCAACAGCTTCGCCTGATCAGGGCAGGACTTCGTCAATCTTCACGCCAGTCCGCGCGCATCAGCACATAGCCGACTTCGCCCTTCTCGATGACCGGACCACGTTCGCCATCACCTGTGCCGAACGTGTCAACACATGTCATGCCAATCTTCTCCAGCACCCGGCGCGACGCAAGATTCCGCATCGATGTTCCGGCAAACACTCTGTCATAGCCACCCACTCTGAATCCCCAGCTGACGAGCGCCAAGGCACCTTCGGTGGCAAGGCCCTTACCCCATGTGGCCCTGCGCAGACGATACCCGAGCTCGGCGACCGCCTCGCTTTCCGGCCACAGGCAGAACCACCCGACAAAGGCCCGATTGGCTGTCACCCGCGCTGTCCAAACATAGTCCTCCGTTCCTTCTGGCATGAGAAACGTGACGTCCGATTGCCTTTGCCCATCCTGAACGGCCATTCCGCCGTTGAGAAAGTGCATGACCTCGGGATCGCGTTCCAGGTCTCGGAACTCCTCCCGGTCAGCGGGGCAGCAGGGACTGAGCGTCATTCTGTCGGTGCGAAGCGTCATCATGTTCGAGTACCCACTGGTCATGGGTGTGCTTTGAGCCGACATCAATTCTGCTGTCGAGAGACAAGCAGGAGACCTCGGGCACAGGGTGTCTGACGTCTGCCGGAACCTTCGCCTGATCAGGGCAGATACTTTTGCACGAGCCTGACCAGGGCGCGGACCTTGGAGCCGAAGACCACCGGCGCGTAGTACTGACCCGCTGCCCGCTTGGAAATCTCCGAGAGGGTCGGATAAGGCGCCAGCATGCCGGCGATGGCCGAGAGCTTCAGCCTCCTCGATATGGCAAGGCCCCAGAGCGAGATCATTTCGCCGGCATGAGGAGCAACAATGGTTGCACCGAGAATGCGGCCGCGCTTTCCGGCGATGACCTTGATGAATCCTTCGGTCTCCTGCTCGGTGACGGCGCGGTCGTTACGGGCGAAGGACTCGTGCAAGACGGTGACGGACCCATGCTGCTTGCGCGCTTCGGCCTCGGTCAATCCGACATGGGCGATCTCGGGATCGAGGAAGGTGACCCAGGGCAGCGCCGCATAGTCGACCTTTGCGGGAAGGCCCAGCAGGGCGCTGCGGATGACGAGGCCGGCGTGATAGCCTGCGATATGCGTGAACTGCGGGCCGCCGGCAATGTCGCCGATGGCATAGGCCTTGCGGTTGCTGGTGCGCAGGCCGGAATCGACGGTAATGCCTTTGGGCGTGAAGACGATGCCGGCTGCCTCCAGCCCCAGCCTTTCGACATTGGGCTGTCGGCCAGCCGCGACCAGAAGGTGGGTACCCGCGATGGATCGCTTGCCGTCCCTGTCCGCGATCCCGACCGTGACGCCAGCAGCATCGCGGCGCACGGAGTCAATCTGGATCGACTCGCGCAGGTCGAGGCCGTCCTCACGCAGATGGCGCCGGACCAGTTCTGCAGCCTCCGGTTCGTCGCGCGGCAGGATGACGTGGCGCTCCAGCACGGTCACGGCGGACCCGAGGCGCCGGAAGGCCTGTGACAATTCAAGCCCGATCGGGCCGCCGCCGATGACGATGAGGTGTTCGGGCCTTTCGGTCAGATCGAAGATGGTTTCATTGGTGTAGGCGCCGGCTTCGGCCAGACCCGGAATGGGCGGCAATGCGGCACGGGAGCCCGCGGCGATGACGAAGCGCCGGGCCGTGATCCGCTGGGTGCCGGCACTGATCTCGTCCGGTGCCGTAAAGCGCGCCTCTGCCGTTACCACCTGAACACCAAGCGACTCGAAGCGTTCGACGCTGTCGTGCGGAGCGATCGCCGCGATGACCCGCCGGACATGCGCGTGAACCGCAGCGAAGTCGATGCGGGGCGTGGCCGCCGCAATGCCGAGTTCCGGCGCACCCTCCCCG
>JBGSNJ010000206.1:0-31029 GCA_041739715.1 Aestuariivirga sp. | reverse complement strand
GAGTGCACGCTTGGCATCCATCATGCCGCCGCCGGGCCACGTCCAGCATGGCTGCGGCAGGATCAACGCCGAACACCTCGCGGCCTTCGCCAAGCGCCGCCGCAAGAAGTCCCGTCCCGCAGCCGAGGTCGAGGACGGAGGCCTTTCCAGAGGCAAGCGACAGACAGAAGCGTGTATCGTCCATCAGGCCGTTCTCGAGGTCGTAGAACTGGACGAGCGCAGGATCCTCGAACAGGGCGTCGGTCATGCCTAGACTAGTAGCCGCGCCCGGCTAATTCCGCTAGGTGCATTCGCATGACCAATCCCCCTGACATGGACCCGCGCCGCATCGAAACTCTCCGTGCCATCATGAAGGCCTTGCGCACGCCGGTAACCGGCTGCCCTTGGGACCTCGAGCAGACCTTCGACTCCATTGCCCCCTACACCATCGAAGAGGCCTATGAGGTGGCGGATGCCATCACCCGGGGGTCGCGCGCCGAACTCTGCGAGGAGCTTGGCGATCTCCTGCTCCAATCCATCTACCATGCGCAGATGGCGGAGGAGGAAGGCAGCTTCGGTTTCGACGACGTGGTCGAAGCTGTCTGTACCAAGATGATCCGCCGCCATCCCCATGTCTTCGGTGACGAAGAGGCCCGCTCCGCCACGCTGGCAAAGGGCTTCTGGGAAGACATGAAGGCGCGCGAACGCGAAGGCCAGCCGAAGCGCCGGGTTCTGGACGGCGTTCCCGTCGCCCTGCCCGGCCTCACGCGAGCCGTGAAGCTCCAGTCAAAGGCGGCCAAGGTCGGCTTCGACTGGCCTTCGGTCGAAAATGTCTACGACAAGATCAGCGAGGAAGTTGCAGAGTTTCGCGATGCGCCGGACAGCAAGAAGGCGGAGGAGTATGGCGACCTTCTCTTTGCCATGGCCAATGTCGCGCGCCATCTTGGCATCGATCCGGAAGCGGCCCTGCGTGCCGCAAACGGCAAGTTCGAACGGCGCTTCGCCCATATCGAGACGCGCCTCGCGGAGGCCGGTAAGACGCCGAAGGACTCCAGTCTTGAAGAAATGGACTCGCTCTGGGACGAGGCCAAGCGCCTGGGCAAGTGATGCGCCCTACTCGGCCGCCGCCTTGCGCGTGTCAGCCGGTCTCATGGCCGCTCCGAAGCGCGCCATGGCCTGGCCGGCCTTCTCGGCCGTCAGGCGGACGGCAACCCGCATGCGGCCATCCGGATCGTCCTGGCGCTCCAGTACCTCGCCCCGGTCATGGAGCCACGCAAGGCCCTGGCCATCGGCGGAGTCGAGAATGATCTGGTAGACAGCGTCGGCTGCGCCCAACCGGTCCTCGATAGCGACCAGCAGGTGTCCCAACCCCTCGCCCGTCAGCGCCGAGACAAGCACGCAATCGGGCTTGCGCTGCGCCTGCGCCTCACGCAACTGGCGCTCTTCCGGGGTCAGCCGGTCCAACTTGTTCCAGACTTCGATGATCTGCCCGCGCCGCACTTCGTCGATGCCAAGCTCATTCAGCACCCGGTTCACGTCATCAGCCTGAGCCTCGGTATCGGTGTGGCTCACGTCCCGCACATGCAGGATGATATCTGCCTCAAGCACCTCTTCCAGCGTCGCTCGGAAGGCGGCGATCAGGGCGGTGGGTAGGTCAGAGATGAAGCCCACGGTATCGGAGAGAATTACTTTGCGTCCGAGGGGGAGGCTGATCACCCGCATGGTCGGATCGAGCGTGGCGAAGAGCAGATCCTTGGCCAGGACTTCCGCGCCGCTCATGCGATTGAACAGCGTCGACTTGCCGGCATTGGTATAGCCGACCAGGGCCACGACCGGATAGGGAACACGCGCCCTGCCCTTGCGATGCAGTTCGCGCGTCTTAACCACCGACTCGAGCTGCCGCTCGATCTTGGTAATGCGCTCCTGGATGATGCGCCGGTCGGCCTCCAGCTGGCTTTCGCCTGGCCCGCCGAGGAAGCCGAAGCCGCCGCGCTGCCGCTCAAGATGGGTCCAGGACCGGACAAGGCGGCTCTTCTGGTACTGCAGATGCGCGAGTTCGACCTGCAGTGTGCCCTCGCTGGTCGAGGCCCGCCGGCCGAAGATCTCCAGGATCAGGCCGGTGCGGTCAAGAACCTTGGCGCCCCAGGCCTTTTCGAGGTTGCGCTGCTGGATCGGCGAAAGCTGGGCGTTGACCACAACCAGCTCGGCGCCGGTCTGCTCCACCAGCTTCGCGAGTTCCTCGACCTTTCCGGATCCGATGAGCGTGGCTGGCTTCGGCGCGGCAAGCGGCGCGATGACGGCATCCGCGATCTCGAGATCGATCGCCAGTGCAAGTCCGACGGCCTCCTCCAGCTTGGCGGCCGCGTCGCGCTCGGTCGCCTGTGGGGCGTTGCGATCGCGCCGTTCCACGTGCAGCACGATAGCGCGCGTGGCCTCAGGACCCTCGATCTGAAAATCGACGCCGTCTCCGTGCTTCAGCCGCTTCCGTGTGCTCAATGTCCCGCCGACTCTTCGTCGAACAGGCTGATCGGACCGCCCGGCATGATGGTTGAAATGGCATGCTTGTAGACCAGCTGCGACATGCCATCACGGCGGAGAAGCACACAGAAGTTGTCGAACCAGGTGATCACGCCCTGAAGCTTCACGCCGTTCACCAGAAACACCGTGACCGGGATCTTCTGCTTGCGCACATGGTTCAGGAACGTGTCCTGGAGATTTTGCTGTTTTTCTTGGGCCATTTGCTCTTCTCGTTTTTGGGCCGGTTGCGGCGGCCAAGGCTATCACAAAACCGCCGGAAGCCAAATCAGCCGGCTCACGCGGTCTCGTCCTCGTTACGCGCGGAAAGGCCTAGCAGTTTGATCTTCCGGTGCAACGCCGATCGTTCCATGCCGATGAATTGGGACGTTTTCGAGATGTTGCCGCCGAAACGCGACAGCTGGGCGGCGATGTAGTCGCGCTCGAAGGCCTCCCGGGCCTCGCGCAAGGGATGAACCAGAAGATGCTCGATCCCCGAGCCCGAAGCCGAAAACGACGTGCTGGCGTCACTTGGCAGCGAATCCATGGTCACCTCGCTGGCCGGATCCCCGGCCGCCAGGATCATGAATCGTTCGACGTTGTTCTTGAGTTCCCGGACATTGCCCGGCCAGTCCCTCGTCTGCAGCATGGCGATGACGTCGCCGGCAAATCGCCGCACGGGCTGGCCGGACGACAGGGAGTAAAGCCTGGCCAGGTGTTCCACCAGTTCCGGAATGTCTTCACGGCGTTCCGACAATCCGGGCACCCGAACCGGAACCACGCCGAGCCGGTGGTAAAGATCCTCCCGGAAATGACCATCTGCGATCAGGCCAGGCAGGTCGCGGCTGGTCGAGGACACCACCCGCACGTCGACCTTCACCTTCTTGGAGCCGCCTACGCGCTGGAACGTCTGGTCCACCAGAACTCTGAGAACTTTTCCCTGTGTTTCCAGAGGCATGTCTGCGAGTTCGTCGATGTAGAGCGTTCCGCCATGAGCCTCCTCGAGGGCGCCCACGCGGCGTGCCGCGCCCTCGTCATCCTCGATGCCGAAAAGCTCCTCCTCCATGCGCTCCGGCGCCATGGTCGCGGCACTCAGCGTAACGAACGAGCCATTGGCGCGAAGCGACAGCGAATGGAGCGTCCGTGCAGCCAACTCTTTGCCCGCCCCCATTGGGCCGGTGATCAGCACGCGGCTGTTGGCGGGCGCGATCTTCTTCAGCAGCTGCCGCAGTTGCCGCATGGCGTTCGAACTGCCCAGCAGCTCGGTGTCGGCTCCTGCCTTGCCTTTGAGCGCCTCATTTTCCCTCCTCAGGCGGAAGGTTTCCAGCGCGCGGCCGACAACCAGCAGCAGACGGTCCGCCTTGAAGGGTTTCTCGATGTACTCGTAGGCACCGCGCTTGATGGCTGCGACGGCCGTTTCGATATTGCCGTGGCCGGAGATGATGATGACAGGAACCTCGGGGTGCTGCTCCTTGATGACATTGAGGAGATCGAGGCCGTCGAGCTTCGATCCCATCAACCAGATGTCGAGGATGATGAGGGACGGCCGGCGCGCCGCGACTTCAGAAAGTGCCGCGTCGCTGTTGTGGGCAAGACGCGTCTCGTACCCTTCATCCTGCAGAATGCCTGCGATCAGCTCACGGATATCGGTTTCGTCGTCGACGATCAGAATGTCAGCGGCCATAAGAAACTCTCATCACACTGCCTCTTCCATCGTCACCGGAACCTGATCGAAGAGCAAGGTCACACGCGCGCCCGTTGCCCCGTCGGTGGACGGAACATCTTCGAGGACGAGGCGTCCACCGTGTTCCTCCATGATGCGCTTGACAATTGCGAGCCCCAGGCCGGTCCCTTTCTCGCGCGTTGTCATATAGGGTTCTGCCAGACGATGACGGTTTTCCTTGGGCAGGCCGACGCCATTGTCTGTGACACGGACAAAGGGATGCCCCTGCTCGAGCCCGGCTTCGACGAGAATGCGGCCCCGCGGTTCCAGCTGGCTATGCTGGCGGCTCTCGATCGCCTCTCGCGCGTTCTTCACGAGATTGGTGATGCCCTGGGTGATCAGGCGGCGGTCAAAGGGGAAAACGAACTCGCCGCCGCGCACCTCCAGTTCGATATCGATATCGGAAGAGGATACACGCTGCAAAACTGTCGCCTCGCGCACCACGGCGGCCAGATTCTGCGGCTCCGGCGCTGCCGAAGGCATGCGAGCAAAGGACGAGAACTCGTCGACCATCCTGCCGATATCGCCAACCTGCCTGATGATCGTATCCGTGCATTGATCGAAGATCTGCTTGTCGTTGATGATCTGCTTGCTGTACTTGCGCTTCAGCCGCTCGGCGGAAAGCTGGATTGGCGTGAGCGGGTTCTTGATTTCATGGGCAATGCGCCGTGCAATGTCGGCCCAGGCCGAGTTCCGCTGCGCCGACACGAGGTCGGTTACATCGTCGAACGTGAGGACATGGCCGTGCTGTTCGGCATCTGCGGCCTCGGTGGTGACCCTGGCAAAAAAGCTCCGGCTTTCGCCATGGAGTTGCAGATCGACCTGGCCTTCCGAGAACCCGGAAGGCCTGGACCAGGCTTGCTGGAACACGTCCTGGAAGTGCGGCAGCGCTGCAGCCACCGGTTTGCCCATCAGGTCTTCTTCCGTCATGGAGAGAAGGTTTAGGGCAGACCGGTTCACGAGTGAGATATTGCCTCCGGGGTCGATGCCGATGACCCCGGCGCTGACGCCAGCCAGCATGGCTTCGGTGAAGCGCCGGCGGTCGTCGACGGCTTCGTTGGCCTCAACCAGTTCGTCACGCTGCCGCTTGATGCGGCCCGTCATCAGATTGAAGGTACTCGACAGGGTTTGAAGGTCGGGCGGTCCCTCGATGACTTCCACCTTTGCATCCAGCTGACCGGCCGTCACGCGTCGCGAGGCATCGAGCAGGCGCACGATGGGGGCCACCAGTCGGTCGGAGAACCACAGGCCGGTCCAGATCGCGGCGAGAAGGAAGACGAAGCTGACCACGCCATACATCAGTGCGAAGGTGAGCTGTACGCCCAGTCGCTGCGACATGAGCCTGTCGTACTCCTGCTTCGCCTCGCGCGTCTTTGCCAGCTGGTCGATGACCGACGGGTTCACGACGCGGTAGACATAGAGAAACTCGTTGTCGTAGTCCGGCAGCTTCATCAGCGCCCTGACGACATTGCCGCCCAGTCCTGGCTGGATGACCAGCAGCTCGCCGGCTTTCGCCTTGTTCAGCTGCTCCTCTGTCGGTGCGAAGAACTGGACCTTGTCATTGGCCGTGACCTTGACGTCGATGCGCTTGTACTCGGGATTGAACAGAAAGACGCCGGCCAAGCCGCGCAACGCGGCATGGCGCGCCACCCGGCGGACGAAGGACGGGCGGTCCTTCTCGAACATCTCCTTGTTCTGGGCCAGATCGGCCGAGATGGCCGCAACGTCGCCGCGGGTGGCTTCGGCATGGTCACGGAGATAGGCCTCGGCCACATTGACAGCGGCGTCGACGATGGCCCTGGTGCGTTCCGAGAACCATGTGTCCAGGCCCCGGCTGAGGGTCACGGAGGCAAACACGGCCACCAGGATCGCCGGAATGATGGCCATGGCGCTGAACAGCCCGACCAGCCTGAGATGGAGTCCCGCTCCAGGCGTCCCTTGCCGCCGTTCGGCAATCAGAAAGATCAGCTGGCCGATGATCATCAGCGCCATGACGGCCATGACCACGCCATTGACCGTCAGCAGCAGCATGGTGGTCTGGGGCGTCGGCTTGAGCGGCGTAAGGCCCGTCAGAATGGCAAAGGTGGCCATACCGACAACGACGCCGAGAACGACCAGCAGGAAGCCGGCCCAGCCGGTCAGCCGCCGAAGTCTCGTGGTAAGCCTTGAGGGTGAGCGATCAACCATGACAACAGTTCAGAGCAACTGTTGCATGAAATCAACAGCAAATGTGGCAGAGTTGCGACAGTCTACAGGCCGCGGATGACCCTGACGTTGCGTTCCCGGAGCTTTACCCGCAGCGTATTCCGGTTGATGCCAAGCAGTTCCGCTGCACGTAGTTGATTGCCCGAGGTTGCAGCAAGCGCGGCGCGCAACAAGGCTGGCTCCACCTCCGACAGAATACGCCCATAGAGGCCGGAGGGCGGCAGGCTTTGCCCGAAGCCGGCAAAGTAGCGCGACAGATAGTTCTCCATGAATTCCGGCAAGCTGCCAGTAGAGATCTCCGAGACATCAAGCTTCACCTGGGATGGCGTGCTGGCCAGTTCGCGCTCTACGGCTTGGATGGTGATGGTGTCGTCGATGTCGATGGCTACCAGCCGGCGCAGCAGGTTTTCCAGTTCCCGGATGTTGCCCGGCCACCGGTGCTGCTGCAGTCGCGTCACCGCGTCCGCCGCGATCTCTTTGCGCGGCAGCCCTTCCTTCACGGCCATGGACAGGAAATGCCGGACGAGGTCGGGAATGTCTTCGCTGCGCTCGCGCAGCGGCGGAAGACGCAGCGGCACCACGTTGAGGCGGTAGAAGAGATCCTCGCGGAACTGTCCCTGGTTGATCAGCTGGCGCAGGTCCCGATGCGTCGCCGCGATGATCCGGACATTGGTCTTGATCGGCTGGTTGCCGCCGACGGTCGTGTACTCGCCTTGCTGCAGCACGCGCAGCAGCCGTGTCTGAGCCTCGAGCGGCATGTCGCCGATCTCGTCGAGAAACAGCGTGCCGCCTTCGGCCTGCTCGAAACGGCCGGCCACCCGAGACGTCGCGCCGGTGAAGGCGCCCTTCTCATGCCCGAACAGTTCCGATTCGATCAGTTCGCGCGGAATGGCCGCCATGTTGACGGCCACGAAGGCCCCCTTGCGGCGGCGGCCGTAGTCATGCAGCGCCCGCGCCACAAGCTCCTTGCCCGTACCCGACTCTCCCACGATCATCACGGTGAGATCGGTTTGCGTCAGGCGGGCGATAATCCGGTAGATTTCCTGCATCGCGGGCGAGCGGCCGACGATGGGCAGCGCCTCACCCGGCGCGTTGCTGTTGGCCGGCACCGGCTTTGACGATTGTTCGAGGGCCCGCCCGACGGTTTGCACCAACGCATTGAGATCGAACGGCTTTGGCAGGTAGTCGTAGGCACCCCGCTCGGCCGCCGTGATGGCCGTCATGATGGTGTTCTTGGCGCTCATCACGATCACCGGAAGATTGGGACGCAGCTTCTTGATGCGCGGCAGCACGTCGAAGGCGTTCTCGTCGGGAAGCACCACATCGGTGACCACCGCATCACCCTGCCCTTCGGATACCCAGCGCCACAGCGCCGAAGCAGTTGCAGTCGAACGAACGCTGTAACCGGCCCGGCTCAAGGCCTGGGTCAGGACCGTCCGGATGGCGCTGTCGTCGTCGGCGATCAGGACCGTCTTGGCGCTCATGAGTTTTCCTCCTCGGTCTCGGCAGGCTTGATCGCACTGACGCGCAGCATCGGCAGCAGCACGCGGAACGTCGTGCCGCGTTCGCGTCCGACGCACTCCACGATGCCGCCGTGATCGCGCACCGTCTTGGCCACCAGGGCCAGACCCAATCCGCGCCCCCCGGGCTTGGTGGTCACGAAGGGATCAAAAATGTTCGGGCGCAGTTCTTCCGGCACACCGGGGCCGGTATCGTGAATACAGACTTCCAGCGGCAGGGTGATGCGTTCGTTGATGCCGGGTACGGTCAGGCGAACGCCGGGGCGGAAGGCCGTCGTGAAGATGATCTCGCCCGCCTCGCCGCCCTGTGCGATGGCCTCCGCGGCATTCTTCGCAAGGTTGAGAAACACCTGGACCAGCTGGTCCTTGCTGCCCAGCACCGGCGGCAGCGACGGGTCATAGTCCTCGCGCACGACGATGCCCGACGGCAGCGCGGCCAGCGTCAGCTGCTTTACCCTTTCGAGCACCACGTGGATGTTGACCGGCTTCTTTTCGAGCGGGCGTTCGTCGGAGAAAACCTCCATCTGATCCACGAGATCGCGGATGCGGTCGGTCTCGTCGCAGATCAACCGCGCCAGTGTTCGATCTTCGCTGGACAGCGATGGTTCCAGGAGTTGAGCCGCGCCCCGGATCCCGGCCAGAGGGTTCTTGATCTCGTGCGCCAGCATCGAGGCCATTCCCGACACGGATCGCGCGGCACCGCGTGAAGTCAGCTGCCGGTCGATCTTGTGCGCCATTGACCGCTCCAGCAGCATGATGATGACAAAGCGTGGATCTTCCGTCATCAGGGCGGCCTGCAGATCCACGGTGCGTTCACCGCCGAGGCGTGGTGTTCCCACTGCAATGGCATACTCGTTCACGACACCGGCGGTGTGGCGGGTTTGCGCGACAGCTTCCAGCACCGGACTGGAAAACGGCACGAGATCGCGCAGCGAAAGCCGGGTCAGCATGTTGGAACTTGTGTGGAAGTAGTTCTCGGCCGCGGCGTTGGCCAGGCAGATGCGCCCCGTCTCGTCGATGATCACCAGGGGATTGGGAAGCGAGTCGATGATCGCCCGCGGCAGCGGCACCTCCGGCGCCTGAAGCTTGATCTCGTTCATGCGACGGCCCGTTCTTCTTGTGCCGAGATGCAGGTGTCGTAGAGATCACGGATCCCGGCGGCGACACTGCTGTTGTCTCCGCTTCGCAACAATCGTGCGCGCCAGGCCTGGACCTCGTCTGCCGCGAGGAATGCGCGTTCCGCGAGCCTGTCGATCACCCATCCGACATGCTTGCGGGCCACACGGTTGCCGTAATGGGGGTCGAAATGCGCCAGGATGGCCGCGTGATGATGCAGCACGATTGCGGCCTCCTCGGTCAGTGAGGGCTCTGCCCTTCCGGATCCGGGTTCGAGGCAGTCGGCGATCACGCCGGGCCACCAGGGCCGCCCATAGGCACCGCGGCCAATCATGATGCCGTCCGCACCGGACTGCGAAAGCATGGATCGTGCATCGGCTGGCGTCACGCCATCGCCATTGGCAATGAGCGGGATGGAGATCGCCGCGCGAACGCGCGCGATGGCCTGCCAGTCGGCCTTGCCGCCGTAGAACTGGCAGCGTGTACGGCCATGAACGGTAACCATGGCCGCGCCGGAGTCTTCCGCTCGCCGCGCCAGTTCCGGCGCGTTGAGGTTGCCGTGATCCCATCCCAGCCGCATCTTCACCGTCACGGGTACGTTGCTGGCACCGACTGTGGCTTCGATAAGCGCCGTCGCATGGTCGACATCACGCATCAGGGCGGAACCGGAGAGACCGCCGGTGACCTGGCGGGCCGGGCAGCCCATGTTGATGTCGATGATGTCGGCACCGAGATCCTGCGCCACCCGCGCACCCTCCGCCATCCACCGGGCTTCGCGGCCGGCAAGTTGTACGACGAAGGGCTTTACTGCATCCGCGCCCGTCGCCCGCCGCACCATGTCAGGTCGGCTGTTCACCAGTTCCTCGCTCGCCACCATTTCGGTGACGACAAGCCCGGCGCCGCAATGATGCGCCACGCTGCGGAATGGCTCGTCGGTCACGCCCGACATGGGCGCGAGGAAGACGCGGTTTCGCGTTTCAATGGGGCCTATACGTATGCCCATTATTTGAGCAATCCAATCAGCTGTCTAATTCCTTGGCAGGATAGACCGATGCTGCACCGCGTCAAGGGCCTTTCTTGCAGGCCAAGTATGAGGTTGCTACAGCAGTATCATGACGGTGGCGGCGGTAATTGTGGCAGGCGGTTCCGGCCTGCGCGCAGGCGGAGAAAGACCGAAACAATACCAGGTGATCGGTGGCAAGCCGGTCATCTGGTGGACCCTCAAGGCATTCCTCGACCACCCCGGCGTGACCCATGTCCAGGCCGTCATCGGGGATGGTCACGAGGAGATGTTCGCCGAATCGACTATGGGTCTCGCGGTCCCCTCACCAGTCACTGGCGGCGGAAGCCGGCAGGACTCCTGCCGGATCGGCATCGAGGCCCTCGAAGGACACGCACCTGACAAGGTTCTCATCCACGACGCCGCGCGTCCCTTTGTGTCGGCCGATCTGATCTCCCATGTGATTGCTTGGCTCGACCGCTTTCCAGCGGTGATCCCCGGCATGCCCGTCACCGAGACCGTGAAGTACGCGCCCGGCGGCATGATTGACCGCACCGTCGACCGCGCCAGCCTGTGGACGGCCCAGACCCCTCAAGGTTTTGGATATGGCGACATTCTCGCCGCCCATCGTGCAGCGCAGGCATCCGCTGCAGCCAACCTCACGGACGACGCCTCCGTAGCCGAGCACGCCGGCATTGCCCTTGCCATGGTCCCAGGCCGCATCGAGAACCGCAAGCTCACCACGGCGGAGGACATCGAGCAGGCCAACCGCCTGATGACGACCAAGAGCTTTGCGGAGCTGAGCGACATCCGCATGGGCCAGGGCATCGACATTCACAGTTTCGAGTCGGGAGACGCCGTCACCCTGTTGGGTGTCCGAATCCCGTTCCATCACCGCCTGACAGGCCATTCCGACGCCGATGCCGCGATGCATGCGCTGACCGACGCAATCTTTGGCGCCATCGGTGAAGGCGACATCGGGGTTTATTTCCCGCCGAGCGATGCGCAGTGGAAGGGTGCGGACTCACGCATCTTCCTGGAGAAGGCCGTGAGCATGCTGCACGCCAAAGGCGGTGTACTCGCCAATGCCGACATCACCATCCTCGCGGAAGCGCCGAAGATCGCGCCCCATATCCCCGCGATGAAGGCGGTGCTTGTACCACTCCTCCATCTGTCGCCGGATCGGATCGCGGTGAAGGCGACCACCACCGAGAAGCTCGGCGCCATCGGACGTGGCGAAGGCATTATGGCCTTTGCGACGGTCACGGTCCGGCTTCCATGACTTTCTCACCGGGGCTGCTCAGAGCCGCAGAGCATCTGCTCGAGACCTGTCGGCGCAAGGGGCGCCTCATTGCCACCGCGGAAAGCTGCACGGGCGGGCTGATCGCTGGCGTTCTGACCGCAATCCCTGGGTCTTCGGATGTGGTCGACTGCGGCTTCGTGACCTACTCGAACCATGCGAAGTCGAAGATGATCGGCGTTTCCGATGCCACGATAAGGCAGCACGGCGCGGTGAGCGCGGAGGTCGCCGTCGCCATGGCTCAGGGCGCCATTGCGCAGAGCCGTGCACATCTCGCCATCGCCATCACGGGGGTCGCAGGTCCCGGCGGCGGTACCCCCATGAAACCCGTCGGACTCGTGTGGCTGGCCGCCTCGGCGCGCGATGGTCACGTCAGAACGCACGAGTTGCGGCTGGGTGACATCGGCCGCGAAGAGGTCCGGCTGGCGACAGTCAGCGAAGCGCTGACGATGCTTCAGGAGCTGGCGGATCGCGACCCGTAGAGCTCATCGGCGCGCGCTTCGAAGGCGTTCATGATCTTGCGGACCACCAGGTCGAACATGCCTGACAGAAGGAACTGCAGGCTTCGGCTTTTCAGCGCATAGTCCACGCTGAACTCGATTTCCGAGCCGCCGTTGGAGAGAGGCCGGATCACCCAGCGCGTATCCAAGGATTTCAGCGGCCCATCTGCCGAATGCGCCGTCACGGTGCTGCTTTCCCGGTCCACGATGACATGGCTGTGCATGGTTTCGTGAATCCGCAGCTTGTCATGCACGATGGTCGTGGTTGCATCGAAGCTCTCGCGACCATCCGGCAGGGTCTTTCGATGCATGACCCGGCTCTGCGTCATGAGCGGCAGGAACTCCTTGTAGGAGCCGACATCCGCGACAATTGCGAATATGCTTTCAGCAGAGTGGGGCGTCGTCCGGGTGACGTTGAACTTCGGCACCGCCTCAGCGTCCGCTTTGCCGCTGCCGGGCCGCGCGCAGCCGCGCGAAATCATCGCCGGCATGATGCGAGGACCGGGTCAGGGGCGAGGACGCCACCATCAGGAAGCCCTTTGCATAGGCAATGGTCTCCAGGCCTCTGAATTCGTCCGGTGCCACGAAGCGGTCGATGGCTGCGTGCTTGCGGCTCGGCTGCAGGTACTGGCCAATGGTGATGAAGTCGATGCTGGCGGAACGCATGTCGTCCATCACCTGCATCACCTGCTCGCGCGTCTCGCCGAGCCCCACCATGATACCGGACTTGGTGAACATGTTGCGATCGAGTTCCTTCACCCGCTGGAGCAGGCGCAGGGAGTGGAAGTAGCGCGCGCCCGGCCGGATGGTCAGGTAGAGCGACGGCACGGTCTCGAGATTGTGGTTGAACACGTCCGGGCCGGCTGCGACCACCTGTTCGAGGGCGCCATCCTTCTTGAGGAAGTCCGGCGTCAGCACCTCGATGGTGGTGGCCGGCGAGGCAGCGTGGATGGCCCGGATGGTGCGGGCGAAGTGCCCAGCGCCGCCATCGTCGAGGTCGTCGCGATCGACCGAGGTGATCACCGCATGCGACAGGCCCATTCGGGCGACGGCATCGGCCACCTTCTCCGGCTCATCCTGGACCAGGGCGTCGGGCAATCCGGTCTTCACGTTGCAGAAGGCGCAGGCCCGCGTGCAGGTATCCCCCATGATCATGAAGGTCGCATGCTTCTTCGACCAGCACTCGCCGATGTTGGGGCAACCCGCCTCCTCGCAGACGGTCACCAGCTTGTTGTCGCGCACGATCTTCTGGGTCTCGGCGTAGACGGCCGAACCAGGCGCCTTGACGCGGATCCAGTCAGGCTTGCGCAGCAGCGGCGTGTCGGGCCGGTTGGCCTTCTCCGGATGGCGCGCCTTGGCCTTCACCGTGTCGAGCAGCGTGACCATCAGGCTTGCTTCGACTTCATCAGCCGGTAGAGATAGATGACGATGCAGGCACCCAGAACTGCGACGATCAATTGGCCGACAAGTCCACCAAGGCCGATTCCGATCAGCCCCAGCAGGAAATTGCCGACGACGGCACCGACGATCCCGAGCACGATGTTCATCAATAGCCCGGTATCGAACTTCATGATCTTCTCGGCGATCCAGCCGGCAAGTCCGCCGAGGATGATGGTCATGAGCCAACCAATGCCAGTCACGTGATGTTCCCTTCCTGTGTCAGCGCCGGATCAGCCGGACCACGTAGAGCAGCACGACGGCACCGATCACCGAGACGATGAGGTTGCCGACGAACCAGCCCTGGAAAATCTCGTTCAGCCTGATGCCCAGCGCATTGGCCAGAAAGGCGCCGACGATGGACCCGAGTATGCCGACGACAATGTTGCGCAGAAGACCGTGATCAGTCTTCATGATCTTCTCCGCAATCCAGCCCGCAAGGCCGCCGATGAAGAGCGTGCCGATCCAGCCCACGCCGCCACCAAGATCCATCAGATTGTTCATGTCCCACCCTTTCCTGTGTCAATCAGGTGGGACCGATATGGCCCACCCCTGCCCTTTCATCAAGTCCTTAGCTCACATGTGGATGACGCGCCCATAGGCGTCCAGCACGCTCTCATGCATCATTTCCGAGAGGGTCGGATGCGGGAAGACCGTGTGCATCAGCTCTTCTTCGGTCGTTTCCAGCCCCATGGCGAGCACGAAACCCTGGATCAGTTCGGTCACCTCCGCGCCAACCATGTGAGCGCCCAGCAAACGGCCCGTCTTGGCGTCGAAGATGGTTTTCACCAGCCCCTGGTCCTCGCCCAGGGCAATGGCCTTGCCGTTGGCCAGAAAGGGGAAGCGGCCGACCTTGAGGTCGAAGCCTGCCGCCTTGGCCTTGGCCTCCGTCAGGCCCACGCTCGCCACTTGCGGATGGCAATAGGTGCAGCCGGGGATCTGTTCCTTCTTCATCGGATGAACGTCAAGACCCTTGATCTTCTCGACGCAGATGACGCCCTCGTGCTCGGCCTTGTGCGCCAGCATGGGCGGGCCTGCAACGTCGCCGATGGCGAAAATGCCAGGCACATTGGTTCGGCCATAGCCGTCAATGACCACGCAGCCCTTCTCGGTCTTGACCCCGAGCGCCTCCAGGCCAAGGCCTTCGATATTGCCCTGGACGCCCACGGCGGAGATCACCCGGTCAACCGTGATCTCTTCGCTCTTGCCACCCGCCTCGATGGTCGCAGTGACGCTGTCCTTACCCTTCTTGAGGGCAGAGACCTTTGCGCCGGTGCGGGTCTTGAGACCCTGCTTCTCCAGCTGTTTCTGGGCGATCTTGGAGATCTCGGCATCCTCGACCGGCATGATCTGGTCCATGATCTCGACCACTGTCACGTCAACGCCCATGGCATTGTAGAAGGAGGCGAACTCGATGCCGATGGCACCCGAGCCGACCACCAGCAGCGACTTCGGCATGGCCTTCGGCAGCATGGCCTCGAAATAGGTCCAGACCAGCTTGCCGTCGGGCTCGAGACCCGGCAGCGCGCGCGGCCTGGCACCGGTGGCGATGATGATGTTCTTGGCCGCATAGGTCCCCGGCCCCGCTGCGCCCTTGGGCTCCGGAATCTGGGGCTGCATGGCGGGCTTCGACGATTTCGAGACCTCGACGGTCCCCACCTTGGGGATCTTCGCCTCGCCCCAGATCACCGTGACCTTGTTCTTCTTCAGGAGCATGGTGACGCCACCATTGAGACGGCCCGACACACCGCGCGAACGCTGCACCACGGCGGCCGCGTCGAAGCCGATCTTCTCGGCCGAAAGCCCGTAGTCCTTGGCATGAGTCATATAGTGGTAGATTTCGGCCGAGCGCAGCAGCGCCTGGGTCGGGATGCAGCCCCAGTTGAGGCATATGCCGCCCAGGTGCTCGCGTTCCACCACCGCCGTCTTGAAACCGAGCTGGGCGGCCCGGATCGCAGCAACATAGCCGCCGGGGCCACCGCCGATAATGATGATGTCGAAGCTCGTGTCAGCCATGGTTCGTCCTCATTGTTGCAGCGGTTGCCAGAGCTGGTCCTGCGCGGCCGTGTCGGCGGCGCCCAGCATCTGAAAGATGTAGGAATTCCCGGTCGGCTCCATACGTACGGCCAACCGCTCGTTTTCGATGGCTGAGGACATCAGGGCGGGCGTCATGTCCACCTGCCATCCCTCCGGCGTCTTCTCGAATTCGCCATACATGCCCCAGGCCAGAACGATCAGACCGGTCACGAGCGCGTACCCGCTTCCCGGAGCCGGATCGAGATAGCCCCGCGCGCTGTCTAAACCCGTGGGCACGGCAAAGAGGATCCCGGCCGGCAGGTGCGAAGGTTTCGCGGGAAGGTGTCGAACAAAGGTCGCATAGGCCGCGGTCACATCGGGATTGGACAGCACATCCAGTGGCAGGCTGCCGTTCTGCACCTGAGATCGCAGACTGAGCACATCCCCGCGCTCCCGAAAGGACAGCGCGGCCACGGTATCGCGCGATGCGGTCAAGGCACGTTTCCGCTGGACATCGAAGAAGGCGATGCCCTCGGGAGCCGTCATGCGGGCGACGGCGTCACCGTCGCGGCGATCATAGGCCGCCTTGTAGGCAGCATAGGCAGTGGCGACGCTGAGATGAGGACCGAAGAGATAGATGACGCCCGCCGCCAGCACGGCCACAGCGAGCATCGCCAGCACGAGGCGCTTGATCAGGGTGAAGAACGAAGCGCCCATCAGACTTTCAGGATCGACTTGACCACCGGGACGAGCGCCTCGCCGATGGCCCGCGTGTTGGCCGCATCCAGATGGCCGCCGTCGGTCGGATCGGCTGTCGCAACCGTACCGGCATCGAAAAAACCCACGCCCGTGGTCTTGGCCACATCGGCATAATGCTTCGCGAAGAGTTTCGACTCGGCAATCGCATGGCCCCACAGGTCGTTGAACCATTCGTCCCTGGTCGGCACCAGCGGCGGCGGCGACATGATCAGGACCCGCGGCGTCTGGTAGGCGGGCAGGAAGGAAAACTTCTGCACGATCTCGACGAGCCGCATCATGCCGAGCGAGGCGTCGAAGGCGCGGCAGCGGTTGGCGAACTTGATGTCGTTGGTCCCGAGCATGATGATCACGAGATCCAGCGGTTGATGAGTCGCCAGCAAGATCGGCAGGGCCCTGGCGCCGTTGCGGTCGTCAAAAGTGGTCGGGTCGTCGAACACCGTCGTGCGGCCATTGTGGCCTTCCTCGATCACCCGCGCCTTGCCACCTAGCCCCATCTGGAGGGCGTTGGGCCAGCGGTCCGCATAGTCATGGCGTATCCACTCCCCTGCACGGAAGCCCCAGGTCAGAGAGTCGCCGAAAGCCAGTATGGTCTTCACCGCGCCCTCCTCACACCAGCATCAGGCCGGGTTCTTCGAGATACATCTTGATGGCGCCGATGAATTCCGCGCCCAGCGCGCCGTCGACGCAGCGGTGGTCAGTCGACAGCGTGATGGTCATCTGCTGCTCGATGACGATCTCGTGGCCGCGCACCACCGGCCGGCGTTCGCCGGTACCGACCGCCAGGATGGTCGCATGCGGCGGATTGACGATGGCGGCGAAGTTCTTGACGTTCATCATGCCGAGGTTCGAGACGGCGGCGGACCCCCCGGTGTATTCTTCCGGCTTGAGCTTCTTCACCCGCGCCCGCGCTGCATAGTCCTTCATCTCCGTTGAGATCTGGGCGAGGCCCTTGGTCTCGGCCTTGCGGATGACAGGTGTGATCAGGCCGCCGGGAATGGACACCGCCACGCCGATATCGGCATGCTTGTGCTTCACTATGGCGTGCTCGGTCCAGGACACATTGGCGTCCGGCACCTTGATGAGCGCCATGGCCATGGCCTTGATGATGAAGTCGTTGACCGACACCTTCCACAGGTGCTTGCCGTCCTTGTCCTTGGGCGCCTGCAGGTTCAGACGCTCGCGCAGTTCCACGAGACGGTCGAGGCTCACATCCACGGACACGTAGAAATGTGGAATGGTCTGCTTGGATTCGGTGAGCCGCCGCGCGATTACCTTGCGCATCGAGTCATGCGGAACGAGGTCGTAGGTGCCTTCCGTGAAGAGCTTGAGCACGGCATCGTCGGACATGCCTTGCGGCAAAGCAGCCGGTGCTGGCATCGCGGGAGCTGCTGGTGCAGCACCAGGCTTGGCCGACTCGACGTCCTTCAACACAATGCGGCCATGTGGGCCGGAGCCTTGTACAGCCGCCAGGTTGATGCCCTTCTCCTTTGCGATGCGCTTGGCCAGCGGCGAGGCGAATACACGGCTCCCGCCTCCAGCGCTTCGCAGCACCTCCCCCGCTGGCGCGGCGGCGGATGAAACGAGCTTGTTCGCCCCTGCCTGTGCGGACGGTTGCGCCGCAGGCACCGGACGGGGCGCATCACTTGCTGCCTTGATATCGCCGGCCGTCTCGCCCTCGCCCAGGATCACGGCGATCGGCGTGTTGACCAGGACATCATCCGTTCCCGCCGCAACCAGGATCCTGCCCAGCTTGCCCTCGTCCACGGCTTCCACTTCCATGGTGGCCTTGTCGGTTTCGATCTCGGCAAGAATATCGCCGGACTTCACCGCGTCGCCTTCCTTCTTGAGCCACTTGGCGAGCTTGCCCTTCTCCATCGTGGGCGACAGGGCGGGCATCAGGACATTCACGGGCATGGCGGTCTTCCTCATTTCCTCGGACCCGCGCCACGGACGCGGGTCCCGATGCAGCGGGCGATTCCTCGCTCAGCTCTTGGCGGCGAGCGGCGACAGTTTGGCGGCAACCTTGCCAAGGTCCTCGTTCAGGACCTTGCGGATCTCGGCGAAGTTGTCGCTTGGGTTGCCATGTCCCATTTCGGCCGCGGCCGCGGCAACCTGCTGGGCAATGCCGGCCAGCACGTGACCCCAGACCTCGGGCTTGCCGAAGGCCATGGCATGGAGCGAGAGCGACAGCGCGCCGCCCGAGATCCAGACCCGCGCCACCTCGCCCGCTTGCGGATCGTGGAAGACCTCATGTGGCGGCTCCAACTGATGCGGATGCATCTCACCATGATGATTGTGGTGATGGTGGTCGTGTTTAGACATAGAGAACTCCTTTTGCTGCGGCCACCACCTCATCGGCATTGGGCAAGGCCAGCTTCTCGAGATTGGCCGCATAGGGCATCGGTACATCCTTGCCGGCGACGCGTGCGACGGGCGCATCGAGGTAATCAAAGGCATGTGTCATGATCTGGGCGGCAATCTCGCTGGTCACCGAGAACTGCGGGAAGCCCTCCTCCACCGCCACGCAGCGGTTTGTCTTCTTCACGCTCGCGACGACCGTGGCGATATCCATCGGGCGGATGGTGCGCAGGTCGATGACCTCGGCCTCGATGCCATCGGCAGCCAGCTTCTCGGCCGCGGCCAGCGCATAGGCCATGCCGATTCCGAACGACACGATGGTCACATGCCGGCCGGCCCTGGCGATGCGCGCCTTGCCGATGGGCACCACCCAATCATCAAGCTTCGGAACCTCGAAGCTCTTGCCATAGAGAATTTCATTTTCGAGGAAGACCACCGGATTGGGATCGCGGATCGCCGCCTTCATCAGGCCCTTGGCGTCCGCTGCCGTATAAGGCGCAACAACCTTCAGTCCCGGGATATGGCCGTACCAGGCCGCAAAGTCCTGGCTGTGCTGGGCGGCAACGCGCGCGGCGGCGCCATTCGGGCCGCGGAACACGATGGGGCATCCCATCTGACCACCCGACATGTACAGCGTCTTGGCCGCGGAATTGATGATGTGGTCGATGGCCTGCATGGAGAAGTTGAAGGTCATGAACTCGACGATGGGTTTCAGTCCGGCGAAGGCGGCACCAACCGCGATTCCGGTGAAGCCGTGCTCGGTGATCGGCGTGTCGATCACCCGTTGCGGTCCGAACTCGTCGAGCATGCCTTGCGAAATCTTATAGGCGCCCTGATACTGGCCAACCTCCTCGCCCATCAGGAAGACGTCCTTGTCGCGGCGCATCTCTTCGGTCATCGCCTCGCGGATCGCCTCGCGCACCGTCATCATGATCATCTCGGTGCCGGCCGGAACTTCGGGATTCTCATCCGGAGTCTCGTCGATGTCCGGACCCGCAAAGGTCGGCGCGGGAACTGCCGGCGTGGCCATGGTGGGCACTGCCGCAGCAGCCGGTTTCGGCACTGGCGCGGCATCCGCCTCGCCGATCACGGCAATGGGTGTGTTGACCTTCACACTTTCCGTGCCGGCCGGGACCAGAATGGCCGAGAGCGGGCCTTCGTCGACGGCTTCCACCTCCATGGTGGCCTTGTCGGTCTCGATCTCGGCGATGACGTCGCCCGACTTCACCATGTCACCCACGTTCTTGAGCCACTTGGCGATCTTGCCCTCTTCCATCGTCGGCGACAGTGCGGGCATCAGGATGTTCGGCATGGATCAGGGCTCCATCGGATTCAACTGAAGGCGAGAAGTCCCGCCACCGCGAGGATGACGGACGCGATGACGGCGAAGAAGACATAGAAGGCGCGGCGGAAGCGGATGATGTGGGGCTCGGCCGCCGGGCCGATGCTGGCGCGCACCTTGGCGAACCGCCACCAGCCGAGATTGAAGTAGGCCCGGACCTTCTGCCCGGGCGGTGCCAGCCTGACGACCGAGATGGCCGACCACACGGCCACCAGCCAGGCGCCGATGGCACTGGCCAGGATCAAGGGCATGGCATAGGCGACCAGCACGGCGCAGCCGCTCAGGCGTTCACGTAGATGTCGGTGAAGAGCTCGCTCACGTCCGGCTCCGGATCGTTCTGGGCGAATTCGGCCGCCTCGGTCACGATGGCCCTGATGTCGGCATCGACCTTCTTGAGGTCGTCCTCGCTGGCATAGCCATGCTTGAGGATGCGCGCCTTGACCTGTTCGATCGGATCGTTCTCCTCGCGCATCTTCTGCACTTCTTCCTTCGAACGATACTTCGCCGGATCGGACATCGAGTGCCCGCGATAGCGATAGGTCAGCATCTCGAGGATGTAGGGGCCATGGCCGGCACGGCAGTGATCGACGGCCCGGTCGCCGGCGTCCTTCACCGCACGCACGTCCATCCCGTTCACCTGCTCGGCCGGAATGCCGAAGGCCTCGCCGCGCTTGAGCAATTGCTCGGAGAGTGCCGTCGACCGCGGAGCGGCCGTACCCATGGCATAGCGATTGTTCTCGATGACGAAGATCACCGGCAGCTTCCAGATGGAGGCCATGTTGAAGGTCTCGTAGACCTGTCCCTGGTTGGCCGCGCCGTCGCCGAAGTAAGTGACCGAGACATGGTCGTTGCCACGATACTTGTTGGCGAAGGCAAGCCCTGCCCCGAGCGGCACCTGCGCGCCGACGATTCCGTGTCCGCCGAAGAATTGCTTCTCGCGACTGAACATGTGCATGGAGCCGCCCTTGCCTTTGGAGTAACCGCCGCGGCGCCCGGTCAGTTCGGCCATGACCCCTTTGGGATCCATGCCGCAGGCCAGCATGTGGCCATGGTCGCGATAGGATGTGATGACCTGGTCGCCCTCTTTCTGGGCCATCTGAAGGCCCACGACCACGGCCTCCTGGCCGATATAGAGGTGACAGAAACCGCCGATGAACCCCATGCCGTAGAGCTGTCCGGCCTTTTCCTCGAAGCGGCGGATCAGCAGCATGTCGCGATAGGCGCGCTGCTCTTGTTCGGCGCTGAAGCCCGCGTTTTTCAGGTCGGTCTTCTCGGCCTTGCCACCCTTGCGCGACATGTAGGCTGATTTCACGGCCATGGCTCCCTCCGCATCGAACTGGATGGCGCGAACATAACATTAAACCACTGGAAATGCAGGCGATCCCGGAGATTAACCGGATTTTGGTTTACAGCAAGGATTTCGCAGGGGAATTCAGCGGTTCGTATAGACCACGAGGTCACCTGGCCGCGCCATCTGCAGCTGCCCGCGCGCCAACTCGTCCAGAAGATCGGGGTCGATGTTTTCGGGCCGCAGCAGCGCCACCTTATCCTCGAGCTGCTCGCGGCTCGTCGCGACCTCCGCCTGCTTCCCGGTCAAGACTTCCATCTTGGCCTGTAACCGCTCCTGGTATGGGAAGCCCCGCGGCCCTTTCCACCCATGCCAGGCGAAGTAGCCAAGCAAGGCACAGCAGACGCAGGTGACGGCAAGATCGAAACGACGCATGAGGGCAAGGGCTCCGAAACAGGACCCAGATTTCCGCCGACTCGGTTAACAATGGGTAACGATTTGAGATATAGTCTCTTGACCTTTGGCAGGGCCGCGCCGATGTAACTGCAAGGGTTACCAAAATGTTGTCCAGCAGCCGATTCATTGTCGCCGTCCACGCGCTCAGCGTCCTCGCCCGGTTTTCGGGCCGGGGCCCGGTGTGCTCGGCCATGGTTGCAGAGAGCGTACACACCAATCCGGTCGTGATCCGCCGGCTCATGGGGGAGCTTGAGAAGGCCAAGCTCGTGCGATCCGTGGCGGGTCGCTCCGGAGGATTCGAGCTGGATCGCCAGGCCGACCAGATCACGCTGGCCGACGTCTACTTCGCGGTCGAGGACGAGAACGTCTTCCGCATGCACAAGGCCGATCCCAACTCGCGCTGCCCGGTGGCAGCGCAGCTCGGAAAGGTATTGCACGGGCCCTTGCGCGCTGCAGAGTGCGCACTCCACACCTCGCTGGCCAAGACAACGCTGCGCGACGTGTCGACGGCAATCGTCTGATCCTCGGGAGATGATCCGGCCACCGGTCCCGGCGGCACCCGGAGCCACGCTTAGTCTTCTGGCTCTCGGCAACTTCGTTGTCGGCATGGGCGCCTTCGTGGTCATCGGCATCGTTACGCCGATCGCCGAAAGCTTCGGTGTCCCAAAGTCGAGCGCTGCGCTAGTGCTGACGGCCTATGCCATTTCCTATGCGCTGCTCTCGCCCATTGCAGCAGCCGTCACCGGCACGATCGCCCGGCGTTACGTCCTGTCGGGCGCGCTTGCCGTTTTCGCAGTCGGTTCGATCCTCTCCGCCCTGGCGCCCAGCATCGAACTTCTCACGGCCTCGCGCGTGCTCGTGGCAATGGGCGGAGCGCTCTACACGCCAATGTCAGCCGGCGTGGCTGTCGCCATCATGCCATCCGAGCAGCGAGGCCGCGCCCTGGCCAAGGTTTTTGGCGGAATTACCCTGGCGCAGGTGGTCGGCGTCCCTTTCGGCGCGTGGATCACCTACCGGTTTGACTGGCCTGCAACCTTCTGGACCGTGGCCGTGCTGGCCGCAGCCGTGTCGGCCCTGCTCTACAGCCGGATACCGGCAGCCGTGAACTTCCAGCCATCGCGCTTGGCCACGATCGTCTCGGCCTTGAAGGACTTACGCCTCGTCGTGGCCGTAGCATTCACCGCAACCATCATCACGGCCATCTACATCGTCTTTACCTACTTTGGCCCGATCATTGAGGCCTCGATCGACACCAACCCCGAAGTACGCACGGGCTTCCTCGTCCTTTATGGCCTGGGTGCGGTCGCCGGAAACTACATGGGCGGATACCTGACGGATCGCATCGGTCCGGGCCGTACCCTTGTGACATTCTGCCTGGCTCAGGCCGTGATCATGCCGTTCCTCTCGATCCATCCGTGGAGCCCGGTCCCATTTGCAGTGCTGGTCGGCCTGTGGAGCGCCTTCGGTTGGTCCTTCATGGCGCCGCAGCAGACCCGGCTGACCGCCATCGCACCGGAAGCAGTCTCGCTCGCGCTCGCGCTCAATGCCGCGATGATCTATCTCGGCATCGCGATCGGATCCGCGCTGGCGGCCCTGGTGATCCGCACGCATGGCCTGGGGGGTCTCGGGATCGCTGGCGGATTGATGGCCCTCATTGCCCTTGTGCACCTCTGGCTCTCGTTCCGGCTGTCGAGCCGGGCCGGTTAGAATGAGTTGCTGGTCGCTGGTACTGCGGCGTGGGAGCGGCTAGATCATGGCCAAGATCAAGACATCTGAATCATCGAGAGGTTGATCCTGTGAGCGGCGCGAAAGAGAAAGGTCAGCCCGCGGCGGTCGCATACTGCTTCGACAGGCACTTCGCGCCTTACGCCGCCGTCTCCACGCTGAGTGTTATTGCGAACAGCAAGACGCCCGTGGCGATTTATTGGTGTGTCGACCAAAGGGACACGCAGCACCTGGCCCCATACATCGAGGCCATCGGCAAGAAGACGTCCGCGAACATCCAAGTAGTCCCAGTCGATGTGGGCGAGTTTCTCGCCTGGAAGACCGTTCACCACTTCACGCCAGCCACATACCTCCGGCTCCTGCTTCCCGAGGTTCTGCCGCTGGACACGCTCATCTATATCGATGCCGATACGCTTGTGCTTGGAGACCTCTCCGATCTTTTCGAAATCGACCTTGGTGAGCGCGTGATTGCCGGCGTTCCTGATCCGGCCGGAGCGCGCGTCAGCAAGATCGCGCGAACGGCTGGGGACCCATACCTCAATACCGGCGTCATGCTCATGGACACCGCAAGGATGAGACGGGAAGGATCACTCGCGAGGTGCCGCGAAATCTATCGTGACTTCGAGCGCGAGATCGTCTGGGTCGATCAATGCATTATCAACAAATACGCCGAGAACAGAAAACTCGCCTTGCCTGAGAAGTGGAATCGGCTGTGTTTTCCCAATGCGCTCCGCCCGGACGAAAGCAAACGGATCCTGTCGCGGGAGAACACGCGGGTTCTGCACTTCGCGGGACCGATCAAGCCATGGCAGGAGTGGTGCAATCCGGTCATTTCGTCCTTCTGGTGGCGGCACGCTGAAAAGCTGGGGCTGAAAGGCCTTGCACCGGTCCGGATCACCACCATCGAGCAGGCGCTTGAATCCGCGCGTACGCTGGATGCCAACGAGATGTACCGTGAAGCCAGCAGGACAAAGGGTGTCATCATCAACTCGTTGCTCCGCCAAAGGCCACAGTCCGGCTAACGGGTGACGCACGCAATGCCGGGGAGTCCCCTCCTCAGAGCCTCCGCGAAGGGCTTTCAGGCCTCAGCCAGCCAGAGCCTGTTTGAGGTCTCCGATCAGATCGTCCACGTCCTCAAGGCCCACGGACAGGCGCAGCATGCCGTCAGTGATGCCCATCATCGCCCGCGCCTCGGCGCCGATGTTGCGATGGGTGGTGGAGGCCGGATGAGTCATCAGCGACTTGGCATCGCCAAGGTTGTTGGAAATGTCGATGATGCCGAGGTGGCGCAGCACATCGAAGGCCTTCTTCTTGCCGCCCGCCACTTCGAAGGTCACCATGGTGCCGCCGAGCTTCATCTGCTTGCGTGCAAGAGCCGCCTGCGGATGCCAGTCGAGATGCGGATAGATCACCCGCGATACCCAGGCACAACCGGTCAGGGCATCGGCGACCTTCAGGGCGGCAAGGGACTGTGCCTCGACCCGCAGTTTCAGCGTCTCCAGGCCCTTCAGCAGGACCCATGCATTGAAGGGCGAGATCGACGGTCCGGTATGGCGCAGGAAGGGCTTCAACAACTCGTCTTTGAACTTGCGTGTGGACATGATGGCGCCGCCCAGAACCCGCCCCTGCCCGTCCATGTGCTTGGTACCGGAATAGACCACGACGTCCGCGCCATAGGAGAGGGGCCGTTGCAGGATCGGTGTGGCGAAGATGTTGTCGACGACGACGTTGGCTCCTGCCGCTTTGGCGATGTCGCAGACCGCCTGCAGGTCGATGATATCGAGCGTCGGATTGGACGGCGTCTCGAGGAAGACGCACTTGGTATCCGGGGTGATCGCCTCCCGCCATGCCTTCAGATCATCCCCGTCGACCAGCGTCGTCCTGATGCCGAACCGTGGCAGAATGGATGTGACGACCTGGTAGCAGGAGCCGAACAGCGCCTTGGATGAGACAAGGTGATCGCCGGCCTTCAGCTGGCAGGCCAGCGCGCCGAAGACCGAGGCCATCCCGGAAGCCAGCGCGTAGCAGCTCTCCGAACCTTCCAGCAGTGCCAGGCGTTCCTCGAACATGGTGACAGTCGGATTGCCGTAGCGGCCGTAAACATAACCGTCGTCCTCGCCGGCAAAGCGCCGCTCTGCGGTTTCGGGCTCGTCATAGACGAAGCCGGAGTTGAGGTAGAGCGCCTCCGAGGTCTCGCCGTGGCGCGACCGGTCGAGCCCGCCCCGGACGAGCTTGGTGGCATCACCCCACTGCCGGGGATCGCTCTTGGGCTTCTTCATGGCTGGGCCCTAGCTCTGCATCCAGGGAAGGCCTGCTGCTTTCCAGCCGCCGATGGTGCCGCGGTGGCCTTGCGTATCCTTGTCGCCCTCGAAACCCTCGGCCACGTTCCAGGCATTGGCGAATCCGGCCTGCGTCAGTGCGGAGGCCGCTGAGGCCGAGCGCGCGCCCGAACGGCAGATGCAAAGGATCTCGGTATCCTTGGGCAGGCCCATCTGCTCGATCTCGGCCACGAACTGGCCGTTGACCTGCATGGTGGGGTAGACCTGCCAGGACAGGCGGATGAGCCGTTCGACCGCAGGCACGCCGACAAAGACCCACTCCGGCTGGGTGCGCACGTCGATCAGCACGGCGGCTGCGTTGTTCTGAAGCCGCTGGAAGGCTTCGGCTGGCGTGACATCACCCTTGTGCATGAAACAACCTGTTCGTTAATCCGAACGCTTGTAGTCCAAACCCAATGCCATCGCAAAAGGAAATTCTCCGGAATCCGCCCTGGTGAGCGGCTGGCCCGCCCCCGTGAGACGCTCTGGCGCTTCCGGCAGGGGGCTCCGACCTGTTAGAGGATTTCACCACCCCTATCCGGAGTTCCAGGCCCATGTCCAAGTCCCTGCCCGCGCGCGCCGATGTCGTGATCATCGGCGGCGGAATTGTCGGCTGCTCGATCGCCTACCACCTGACCAAGGAGGGCATCACCGATGTGGTCCTGCTCGAGCGCAAGCAGCTCACCTCCGGTACCACCTGGCATGCCGCCGGACTCGTCGGTCAGCTCCGCGCCTCGCGCAACCTGACCGAACTCGCCAAGTACACCACCGGCCTCTTCGAGGGCCTCGAGAAGGAAACCGGCCAGGCCACCGGATTCAAGCAGAACGGCTCGATCTCGATCGCGCTGAACGATGGCCGCCTTGAGGAGCTCATGCGAGGCGCCTCCATGGCCAAGAACTTCGGCCTTGAGGTGCAGGTCATCTCAACGGAAGAGATCAAGGAACGACTGCCCCACTACAACATGGAGAATGTCGCTGGCGGCGTCTTTCTCCCGAAGGACGGACAGGTCAATCCGATCGACGTGACCCAGGCCCTCGCCGCCGGCGCACGCTCGCGTGGCGCCAGGATTTTCGAGAACACCAGGGTCATCCGCATCCTGGTCAAGGACGGCAAGGCCGTGGGCGTGGAAACTGCCGACGGAACCATCATGGCCGACAAGGTTGTCGTCGCTTCCGGCATGTGGTCGCGCGATCTCGGCCGCTCCATCGGCGTCAACATTCCGCTGCATGCCTGCGAGCACTTCTATATCGTCTCGGAACCGATCGCCGACCTGCCGCGCAACATGCCGGTGGTGCGCGTGCCCGACGAATGCACCTACTACAAGGAGGATGCGGGCAAGCTCATGGTCGGTGCCTTCGAACCCAAGGCCAAGCCCTGGGGCGGCGGCGGCATCGACGAGGACCATGCCTTCGTCACGCTGCCGGAAGACATGGATCACTTCGAACCGATCCTCGCAAATGCCATCAACCGCGTGCCCCTCCTCGAAACGGCCGGAATCCAGCTCTTCTTCAATGGCCCGGAGAGCTTCACGCCCGATGTCCGCTACTATCTTGGCGAGGCGCCCGAGGTGAAGAACGTCTATGTCGCCACCGGCTTCAACTCCATCGGCATCCAGTCGTCGGGCGGTGCGGGCCTGGTACTCGCCAAATGGATCAAAAACGGCCATCCGCCCATGGACGTGAACGGCATCGACGTCCGCCGCATCCATCCCTTCCAGTCGGTCAGGAACTACGTGCGCGAGCGCGTCTCCGAGAGCCTCGGCCTGCTCTATGCCATGCACTGGCCCTATCGCCAGGCCGAGACGGCGCGCGGCGTGCGGCGTTCGCCGCTTTATCCGTACACGAAGCAACTGGGCGCCGTCTTCGGCGAGGTCAACGGCTGGGAGCGCCCCAACTGGTACGCCCGCGACGGCGTCAAGCCGGAATACGCGTACAGCTACGGCCGCCAGAACTGGTTCCCCTGTGCCGACCACGAGGCCAAGCAGCTGATGAACAACTGCGCCTTCTTCGACCAGGCGAGTTTCGCCAAGTATGCGGTCGAAGGCCGCGCGGCATGCAAGGTGCTCAACCGCATCAGTGCCAACAACGTGGACGTCGAGCCCGGCCGCATCGTCTACACGCAATGGCTCAACGAACGCGGCGGCATCGAGGCGGATCTCACCATGACACGGCTTGCCGAAGACCGTTTCCTGGTCGTGACCGGCGCGGTGCCGCAGACCCGCGACATGGCCTGGCTGAAACGCCACACGCCGGACGATGCCAGCTGCATCGCCTTCGACATCACCTCCGGCCTGCCCATGATCGCCGTTATGGGGCCGAAGTCACGCGCGTTGCTTGAAAAGCTGTCTGGCGCCGATCTTTCCAATGCGGCCTTCCCCTTCGGTACCTCGCAGGAAATCGAGATCGGCTATGCCCGCGTCCGCGCCAGTCGCATCACCTATGTGGGTGAACTGGGCTGGGAACTCTACGTGCCGGCCGAGTTTGCCGCCCATGTCTTTGAAACGCTGCAGACCGCAGGAACCGAGTTCGGCCTCACCCCCGCCGGCATGCACACCATGAACAACTGCCGCATGGAGAAGGCCTACCGCCACTGGGGCCACGATATCTCCGACGAAGAGACGCCGATCGAGGCCGGCCTGGGCTTTGCACTCGCCTGGGACAAACCCGGCGGATTTATCGGCCGCGAGGCGCTGCTGAAGCAGCGCGACCGAAAGCAGCAGCCCAAGCGCATGGTCTGCCTCGCGCTGGACGACAATTCCGCTACGGCACCGATGATCTATCACGAAGAGCCAATCTACCGCGATGGCGTGATCGTGGGTTCCACCACCTCGGGCGCCTGGGGCCACCGGGTGAACCTCTCGCTCGGCCTGGGCTACGTCCGCAATGAAGCTGGGGTCACGAAGGAATGGATCGAGTCGGGCAATTGGGAAGTCGAACTTGCCTGGAAGCGCTACCCGGCCCGCGTTCAGCTGCAGAGCTTCTATGATCCGAAGGGCGAACGCATCAAGGCATGAGTCTGCCCGCTGTCCGGTGTGCTTGAGGTCTCCTGGCGCACCAAAACTGACCTTGGTTCAGTGTGAGGCCGGGGGTGTCTTGCTGCGGTGCAAGATGCTCTTCTGTTGGCAATGCTTCTCAATTCGACACGATTTCTTGACTCTCGGCCAATGCGGATGTTTCCTGACAGCAAATAAAGTTGCCGGCAGCGAATAAACGCAAAGACCACGGATGTGCCTGCTGCAGGCCACGAGCACACCAAGGGAGGATGGGACCAATGGGCGACAATCTGAGTACGGTGAATGTCATATTCACCGAGTTCTATTACTGGGTCACGGTAGTCTTCATGTTCCTGATACATGTGGGCTTCTGCATGTACGAAGTCGGTGCATCGCGCCGCCGCAACCACCTTCACACATTGATGAAGAACACGATGGCGATACCCCTCGTCACCGTGACGTTCTTCTTCTTCGGATGGTGGATCTACTTCGCATTTCCGTCTGGCTTTTACTGGTTCAACTTCGTCAGCGATCCACTTTTCTATGACCCGAACAAGGTTGCCTCGCCCTGGAGCCCGCTCATGGGACCTCACCTGTCAGGCGCGAATGCAACCGACGCTGCGGCGGGTATCACGGCCGATCCTGCCGATCTCAACGGTGCACCGATCTGGCATCGGCTGAATGGCGTGTTCTGGGCCGCCTTCTTGCTCTTCTCGATCACCACTGCTTCGATCGTCTCTGGGGCGGTAATCGAACGTATCCGGTCAGGCGCATTCTGGCTGATCGCAGTGCTGCTGGGGTCCGTTCTGTGGATCACCGATGCCGCCTGGGGCTGGAGCGCCGGCGGCTGGATGGTCAGGTACCTTGGCTATCATGATGCCTACGCTTCAGGCGTGGTCCATGCAATTGCGGGTGGCGCTGCGCTGGCCACTTTGATTGTCCTGGGTCCGCGACTGGGCAAGTTCCGAGAAGATGGAACGCCGCGGGACATTCCGCCCCATAACCCTTGGCTGGTCACGATCGGACTGTTCCTCATCTATACTGGCTTCTGGGGCTTCTACGCGGCCTGTAACATCCCGATGATTTCACCGGCAGCCATTGCCGGGCAGATCACCGGTGACACATGGACCGCAACCAATATTTATCTTGCTCCTACTACACTCTCGGGAATCACCTTCAACTTCCTCATGTCCCTCTCAGGCGGCATGATGGCTGGTTACATCTTCTCGAAAGGCAACGCGTTCTGGACCTACTCGGCAGGCCTTTGCGGCATCATTGGTGCTTCGGCAGGCAATGACCTCTATCATCCGATCCAGGCCATGCTGATTGGCGCGATTGTCCCGTACATTGCGTACAAGCTGCACTACTGGGTGGAGCGCCGGTTCAAGATTGACGATGCGGTCGGAGCCGTAGCGGTTCACGGTTATGGCGGATTCCTTGGGGTGGTGATTGCAGGCTTTATGCTATGGGGCCAGCCCTCATCGCCTTACGAAGGCTACGCTACGATCAGCCCCTGGGGGCAGTTCCTCGGTGCGCTGATCATGTTCTTCCTTGGCTTTATCCCGGTTTACATTCTGGCAAAGGCGCTCAATGCCTTCGGAATGCTCCGTGTGCCGCGCAAGGTTGAACTGGAAGGCCTCGATTTCTCGATCCAGCAGGAATACGAACACGCTGTGAGGGAAGTCATCAAGGCCGAAGTTGCAATGGTCAAGTGAAACAAGGAGACACGAGATGTCGACCAATGGAATGACGAGCTGGGCCGTTGACCTCAAGGATGTTGGAGCGATCTACCCGTTCCAGGGCACGGAAGTGATCCTTGTCATCATCGGACTTGCATTCTGGATCTGGTTTCACATTTACCAGTTCAGGCAGGAGGATGCCGAGATCAAGTCCGAAATGGACGCCGACAAGCGCGGTGAGCTTGCCAAGAAGTCGATCGAAGGATACTGACGCCGGCGATTGACAACGACACACCAAGGGGGCGCCCTCAGGGGGCGCCCCTTCCCATGTCCAAGTAGCCTTCACGGGGACAGGTGAAGACGGCTCCCATCGCCAATCTCGGTCTCTTGTGTTTATCCTTCTCGTGTCAATGTCGCGATCTCTCATCACTGCCAGCTATGTCATCGGTCACGATGGCCGCTCCCACGTCATCTGGACCGGGGGGGAGGTCGTCTTCGAGCGGGACCGGATCATCTTCGTCGGCACCGGGTTCGATGGCCATGTGGATCGGCGCATCGACTATGGCGCGGCGTTGATCGGCCCCGGCTTCGTCGATCTCGATGCGCTCGGCGACTTCGATTCCACCGTCCTCGCCTTCGACAATGGCGACGACCACAGCACGGGCCGCCTCTGGACCGAGGACTACCTCAAGCAAGGGCCGACCGAGGCCTACACGCCCGAGGAAGAGCTGTTCAAGTATCGCTATGCCTTCTGCCAGTTGATCCGCAACGGCATCACCACCGCCATGCCGATCACGTCCA
>JBGSNJ010000164.1:0-11109 GCA_041739715.1 Aestuariivirga sp. | reverse complement strand
CCGGCCAAGGCGTTCTGGTCCTTCACGGTCTACGACAACCAGACCCGGTCAATGCTGCAGACGCCCCAGAAGTATCCCCGCGCCGGATCCCAGAGCTATCCTTCGCCGGCGGCGACGGTGGCCGAGGACGGGTCCACCACGGTCTGGTTCGCGCCCGAGCAGCCCGATGGGGTGGATCGCGGCAACTGGATTCAGACCGACCCGGACAAGGGCTGGTTCACCATCCTGCGGCTCTACAGCCCGCTGCCGTCGTTCTTCGACAAGTCCTGGCGCCCGAGCGAGATCGAGGTCGCTAACTGAAGCACTGTGCCGTGCGAGGCGGACAGGATGCGCGATCACCCCGTACTGGAGTTGCTGCATGCGGCGTCGGAACTCCACGAGTTCGGCGCGCAGGCTCGAATAGTTTGCCTGTCGCACGTCACCCGTCACCAGGTGATATTCCTTTTGGGACTTGGTGACGACAGGCCCTGGATTTCGAGGGTTGCAGCAACAGATTGTTCACATTATGTTCTCAACCGTCCGAATCCTTGATCATTCACCGGGCTGAAGCTTGAAAACCGTCATCATCGTCGAAAAGCCAAGCCAGGCGCGGGACCTCAGGGCGGCGATCGGGAGCCGCTTTGGGGAAATCCTGCCCGCTGAGGGGCACCTCATACGGCTCGCCGAGCCTGAAGAGGTGAATGCCGGCTGGAAACGCTGGTCATGCGATCTCCTGAAGCCGGACGGCCTCTATCCGACGCGAGCCGCGCGCGAGAAAACCAAGTCAGTAAAGCTCAAGGCGATTGCGAGCGCGCTGAAGGATTGCGATGGCGTCATCCTGGCGACAGACTGCGACCGCGAAGGACAGCTGATCGGACAGGAGATCCTCGAGCACCTGCGCTACCGCGGCCCCGTGCGGCGAGCGCTGTTCACCGCCCAGGATCCGAAGACCCTCAGGCAGGCCTTCGACAGGCTGAAGCCGAACACCGAGATGCATCCGCTCTACCAGGCGGCCGTGGCGCGCCAGCAGGCCGATCAGATTTTCAATCTCTCGCTCACCCGCACGGCCACGAAAACGCTGCTGGCGCCCCAGGCTCGCGGGGTCATCGGCATCGGCCGGGTGAAGACGCCGACGCTCGCCATCGTCTGCATGCGGGAACTCGAGATTCTAAACTTCAAGCCGGAGGACTATTTCGAAGTCGAGGCCACTGCCACCGTAGAGTCGGGCAGCTTCGCCATGCGCCACGCGCCGCCGGAAGCCAAGCGCATCAAGGACAGGGCCAGGGCGGATGCCATCGCCGCGGCGGCGGGCGGCTTTCAGGGACCGATCTCGCTGAAGGTCGAGGACAAGCGTCGAGCTCCTCCCAAGCTCTTCGATTTGCCCGCCCTGCAGAAGCACTGCAGCCAGCGCTGGGGCTGGACCGCCGACAGGACGCTCACTGTCGCCCAGGAACTTTATGACGGTCACGGCAAGAAGCTCATCACCTATCCCCGCGCCGAGGCGCGGTATCTCTCGGAGAACCAGATCGCTGACGTTCCGGCGATCGTTTCTGCGCTCTTGAAGGTCAGAGGCTTTGCCGACCTTGAGATCGGCCAGCCCGTCATCCGCCGCGGTAAGTCCGGAACGTTCTCCGACAAGGCGCTGGAGGGTGTGGCTCACCATGCCATCATCCCAAACGTGAACGTCCTCGAGGAACTGGACGCACGGGTCGCGCGCCTCTCGGAGGACGAGAAGAAGCTCTTTGCTGTGATCTGCCGCTCCTACCTGGCGGCCGTCATGCCCGACTATGAATACCGGCACACAGTCGTCACGCTGGACGTGCCGGTGCCGGGGGACGTCCCTGCCAGTTTCAGGACGACCGGACATGTTCCGCTTCGCCTCGGCTGGAAGGCCGTGTTCGGTGCCAATTCGGCCGAGCAGGAGGATGGGGTAGAAGGTGCTGAGACGCTACCGCACATGAAGGACGGCGAAACGGCGGCACTCAGCGAGCCAAGGGTCAAGGCCTGTACCACCGAGCCGCCGCCCCGCTACAACGAGGGCACACTGATCGACGCGATGCAGAACGCCTGGAAGTTCATCACAGATCCAGCACTTCGGGACAGGCTGAAGGAGGTCAAGGGCATTGGCACGCCTGCGACCCGCGCCGAGATCATCAAGGGGCTGAAAGCCCAGAACCTCCTCGCGGCATCCGGCAAGCAGGTTATTCCAACTGCATCGGGGCTCAGGCTTTATGAACTCCTACGCAGCGCTGCCCCCAGCCTCGTCGATCCCGGCACCACCGCGCAGTGGGAGATGCACCTGGATGAGGTGGTGCTCGGGCAGAGCGACTTCCGCACAGTGATCGACGGAATCGCTCGAAGCGCCGCAGAACTGATCTCCAACCTGCAGCAGCAGACGGGCATCAAGGTCGACCTTGCCCCTGCTCCGCGTGCCAAGTCTGGTGGAAGAGGTAGCCGGAAGCCATTCTCGGCGGGTACTCGCAAGAACACGCGAAAACGGGGAGGCGACCAACCGAAGGGCGCCGTTTCGCTGGAGAGTGGGGATCACGCAACTCATCCCACAAATGCCCCCTCATCCAGAGGCAGGCGCCCCGAATCCGGAGGGGCCCTCTCCAGAAAGCCGACCCCACGCATGATCGCCTTTGCTCGATCACTTGCAAAGCGCAAAGGCATCGTTCTGCCACCGGACTGCGAACTGAATTTCGATCAGTGCCGGAAATTCCTGGAGCAGTACGCCGCTTAGAAATTGGTATCCGCGATCAACCGCGCAGCGGCGAAATCGTTCATCTTCTCGCCGAGGCGCAGGCCGTATCGATGAATGCTCAGGGGAAGTCCAGTCAACTCTGGCACTTTCGGCCCAGGGATTAGTCGGCTCCATCTCGCGAAACATGTTTTATTCTGCCTGCTGGCTTTCGGCCCACTCCTTCTTGTCCTTGAAGAAAGCCTCCATACCCTCGAGCACGAGCGCTTCCTCGTAGGATGATCCCTCACGCCGCTCATCAATCTCCTGAAGGGCCCGGTGGATCGTCAGCCACGGTACCTTGTCCTCGGTGAGCCAGCGGCGGGCAATCGCCACCGAAAAAGCTTTGCGCGTCTCCTCATCCAGCAGTTCAGGACGCTGATTGAAGATGATCCGCCTGGCGATCTTGCGATAGCGATCGTCCGTGAAGTGGTCGGCAATCTCCACCCGCCGCGGCCAGGACGTCCGGTGAAACTCACGCATCAGGGCTGCGTCCTTCTCCCCGGCAAAGCCGCGATAGATTTGCCCTTCGAGCCAGGGCGACTCCTCGTAAGTCTCGCGCGTTTCCACATAAGCCTTCAGCAAGCGGTGGCGGAGTTCTGGGCTCTCCTGGAGGAGATGGGCGCGTCGCCGGATCTCCTGCTCACCGATCTTCATGAGATCGCCGCGACCACGGGCCATGTCCAGATCGAGAAGTATCGGGCAGCTGTTCGCCTTGATGGTTCGAAGAGGCTTCGGCTTCGTGGCCGCCCACTTCTTCAGCGACTCATCGCCGACCGACAGCAGCTCAGCAGGATCATGCGCCAGGTTAAAGGCGATGACGTTTCCGCTGTTCGCCGGATCAACTGCGATGGCCGAGACCAGCCAGTGGTTGGGCTTGTTGTAGGGAAAATCGGTATAGAGCCGCAACGGCGCTTCCCGTGCACGCCGTACAGCCTCGGCCTTGTGGCCCATCTTGAGAAGGTGATCCCATATCCAGGGGGATCTTTCCTTCATCAACTTCGCCAGATAGATCGTCGCTTCGACATCGGCCATGGCGTCGTGTGCGTTCGGATGCAGAAAACCGTTTGCGGGTGCCAGGCGGTCAAGCTTGAAGGTGGGAGCGCCATCGGCCCGCTGGGGGATTTCGAGGTGACCGGGTTCGAACTCATGTACCGCCAGTGCCAGGCGCATGACGTCGAGACGGCTGTTGCCATTGGTGTTCGTAAGATAGGGCGGCAGCAGCGACTGGTAGAAGGCCTGCCGGAGAAGGTCCTCGTCGAATTCGAGGCTGTTGTAGCCGGAAAAAACCGCCGGTGACCATGCCGTGAGCCTCTCGTGGATCGCGGCCGCCATTTCGAAGTGCGTCGGGAGTGCGGGGTCGGAAAGCTGGTTCAGGGTAACGCCCGTAACAATGAGCGCGCCCGGTGCCGGGAGAATGTGAGGCTGGATGCGGCAGCGGATCTCGAAGCGATCGGTCTCGTTCAGCTCATCGTCGGTCCTGATCGCGGCAAACTGCAGAATCTGGTCGTAGAAGGTCTCACTGCTCGTCGTTTCAGTATCATAGAAAACAAAGGACATGAGGATGGTGCCGCCTCATTTCGTGGGTCGCGCCTGGCCAGGATGACGCCATGCAGGCGACATGACCGGAGTTCTCATGCCGCCTTGCGACGGGGCATGGTGCTGCCCAGGCGCTGGGCACGCTTGGCGAAACTTCCGCCCTTGAGCACCGCAAGGATGCGCTCCTGGTCCTGAAGCAGCCTGATGTCGTCAACTGGGTTGCCGTCGAGCAGGAGAAGGTCAGCATAGTACCCCGGCTTGATCTGACCGGTCGTCGCGTCCATGCGCATGAGTTCCGCGCCCTGCCGCGTGGCTGCGACGATGGCCTCCATCGGCGAAAAGCCGAACAGGTCTACGAAGTGCTCCAGATCCTTTGCGTTTTCGCCGATCGGATTGGTGATGAAGGCGCCATAGTCGCCGCCGGGAAGCACGCGCACGCCCCGGCGGTGCAGGTCGCGCATGCAGGCGGTGACGGTCTCGACTTCGCTTTCCATCGAGGCGATCTTTTCCGGGCCCCAGTTCAGGCCGAACTCTTTGTGGCGGCGTAGCATGCTGATCGGTAGGCCAGCCGCCGGCGCCACGAACACGCGGTCCTTGGCCTCCTCCAGCATGTCACGCGCCTCTTCATCGGCATGCGGCGCATGATAAATGACGTGGACACCTTGCCTGACGCACATCTTGACGCCCGAGGAACTGGTGCAGTGGGTGGCGACCATCAGCCGCCGGGCGTTGGCGACTTCCATCACGGCAGCAAGCTCGCGTTCGGCGATCACGGTGACGGTATCGTCAGCATGCATGTGCCCCCAGTCCCGGTCGCCCGAGACATTGACCTTGATCGTGTCGACCCCATCACGCGCCGCAAGCCGGGCCGCCTTGGTGAATTCGTCAGCACCGTCGCAGGTGACCGTGAAGCGCACATTGCGCGGAAAGGTGAGGTAGTTGGTATCGAGATCGCCGAGATTGCCCGAGGGCGAGATCTCCTGCCCCGCAGCCCGCATGCGCGGTCCCGCGAACAGGCCCCTGTTAATGGCATCACGGACGGCGACATCGACGCGCGGCTTGGCGGAGGCGGCCGAAAACAGGCTCGTGAAACCGCGCTCAAGCAGCATCTGCGCGTTGGCGAGTGCGATGAGCGAATGATCTTCGGGCTGGATCTCGACCGCCTGGTACATCGATGAAAGATCATTGAATGAGATGTGACAGTGCGCCTCGGTCATTCCCGGTATCAAGGTGAGCCCCTCGCAGTCAATCACCGTGTCGGGGTTCGGAGCGGACATGTCGCCGCCCGCGGCCGGGACGACCGCAACAATCCGTTCATCACCAATCAGCACGCTTCCCTTGAATGGCGCGTGGCCGGAGCCGTCTATGATCGTTGCATTCTCGAACTTCGTGAGCATATCTCACATCCTCCCCTGTCCAACCCTGTAGTAGATCAGCTGCACTCTCGCGGCGCCTGCACGAGCCTATACCCATTGCCCGCTATCGCGCGAGGTCAAGGAGGGCGAAGGTGCCGATCCAACAGACCGATGGCACCCTGAGGCGCGCGCGGTTCTCATTCCTATGCTTCGGGCAGTCCGTCAACAATCTCGAATAACATCAATCTGTTACGAGTCGGGTTGCGTTTGCGAACAGCCCCGCACACATACGGTCGATCGTATGACGCGAGATGGAGCAGCCCGGTAGCTCGTCAGGCTCATAACCTGAAGGTCGTCAGTTCAAATCTGGCTCCCGCAACCAAATTTCCAAAATCATATCAATTTGTTACACGAAGCCCCGCTTGGCTCTCGCCCGCGGGGTTTCCCTTGTGTCCGCACTGTGTCCGTTTTTCAGGCCAAACAGAAACATGGCCGCCCATGAATGTTTCCGCGCAACTGACCTCCCTTGAATACCGCTCGCCTACTGACTGAGGTACTGACAAATGATTGCCGTCGACGCTGACTCACTTCTTAGGCAGCAGAATCGTGAAGCCAGCCCGCGCGCCCCAGCCAGTCGGTCCAGTATCCTCCGGCGAGTCCGCCCAATAGCGGGCTCCAACAAACAACTGGACCGGCAGCTTGCCAAACCGCACGAGTTTCGAGACAACGGCGTTAACTGGCACTGACCATTCCTCGGTCTCCCAGTTGTAGGTTGACTCGGTGTTCAGGGTAAAGGTCCAGGCATCCTTGGTCGTGTAGGAGATGAAGGGCTGAAGAAAGGCGGCGCTGATGTCCGGCTCATCCTCGTCTCCTGCAACTGACCAGATCTGGTTGGCTAGCATGCCGATTGTCCAGCCCTCACCTTGCCACAATGCCACCGCTGTTGGACCAACACCCCACTTGTCGCTGCCCAGCAGGTCATTGGTTGCTGTCGGAAGATAGAGCACCGGGCCTACACCCCAGACAAACCCATTCACCGGTTTACTGGGCGAAAAAAAGAAGCTTTGTGTCGTATCGCCCAGACCGAACTGCGACCCAGCTGTCGGATAAATGTTGTCTTGGGAAATGATCGGAACGATCGTGCGCGAGATCAGGTTCCAGTCCTCATTGAGAGTGATGGGGATCACAGGCTGAACATTCACATAGTACTGTTCGCCGTCTTCAGCCGGGCCGATGCCACCATTATAGTTTCCCTGAAACGGGATGCTGATCAGGTCCGCGATCGGGTTAGACAGTTTCTTGGCAAGTTCGGCGCTGTCGTCTTCGGCCTGGGCTGTTCCACAACCGAATGCGATCATCAGGGCGCTCAACTTAGTTACCAGACCGAGTCTGCTAGATGGCTTCACTACTGCCCGAGATTGTCCCACGATTTTGTCCCCCTAAAACCAAGCCCATAGACTAGACTCAGCGGTCTAAGGCTACAATGGAACACCACCATAAAAGGCAGCATTGTCTGCATTCGGCACCTTGGCCGCTGCAAAAATGCCACATCATGATTACTGACCTGCACCTGCTCAGTGAATGACCAGAAACAGGACGTGTCACATCTGCTTGTTGGTTGCTGCTCTCGAAATTCTCACTCTTCGAAGGAGAAGAGCCTTTTCCAGTCCTTCTTCATGCTGATGACCATCCAGCTGTCCTTGACGGCCTCGTCGTAAAGCTCCTGGGTAAAGGTCCCGACCTTCGTGTCGGGAAGCCCCTGCGCCGGGCCGTAGGCATACTCGCGCTTGTCGTCATCATGGAACACCAGCAATGACATGCGCGCGCCGTCTCCTGCATCGGTGTATTCAAGCATCTGCCTGTCACCGGTGGAATTGCCGAAGGCGATCAGCGGGCGGCGGCCGATCATCAGGTGGATTCCCTCCGGCTTGCCCGCGTTGTTGTCGTTCACCAGCAGCTTCGGCTCCTTGGTCAGGATTGGCTTGCCGTCCGCATCGTAGCCGTACTTGACCTCGCCTGCGGTTCCAATGACCTGTTCCGGCGGAATGCCATAGGTCTTCTCACTATAAACGCGAACGAAGTCCTGACCTCCGCCGGTCACGATGTAGGTCTTAAACTCGTTGGCGCGCAGGTAGGCGATGACCTCTTGCATCGGTAGATAGGTCAGGTCGGTGAAGGGCCGCTTCCATCTCGGGTCCCTGGCCTTGTCGAGCCAGGCCTGGGCCGCCTGCTGGAACGTGTCGGTGGTCATGCCACTCAGGGCAGCAGCCGCAAGCTTCTCCAGGTCATCCATGGACAGACGCGCTATCGCCTCGCGGTCGCCCGAGAGCACCGTCCTGAAGGGCTCGACATCCTTGAGCTCGGGTTTGGCTTCGACGATCGCCGGGACGCGGTCGAGAATGTAGATCACCTGGCTATACATAGGATGCTCGACCCAGAGCGTACCGTCTTGATCGAATGTGGCGATCCGCGCTTCTGGCGGGACGAAAGTCGGCTTGCTGCTGTCGGTCACCGCCTGGACGAACTCGATGAGGGACTGCTTGGTCAAGCCGTCGTTCCATGACGGGAGGGGGTCGGTTTGCGCCTGGGCGACCGCGCCCCACGTAAGCAGCGCGCTCAGCCCGAGGATGCGGGCAAGTCTCAGAAACATCTCGTGGTGGATTATCGTGGTGGATTTCATCTTCATTCTTCTCGGCGTGCAGAAAACGGGCGGCCCTTACGGGCCGCCCGATGAGTCATCAAAATCCCCGCAACTAGTCTTTGCTTCCCGTCCTCGCCATTTGTTCCTTCACCTGCTGGAGAACCTGAGCCAGGCTGTAGGACGCCGGGGACTGCAGCGCAGGGTACGGTCCGTAGGATTCAAGTTCCTGCAGCCAAAGCGCCTGGCCGATAGGAATGATGTTCCAGTCGTAGATGTACGCGGTGAATGGTCCGGCAAGTGCGCCGCCCTGGCCTAAGAGGGTTGACGGCTGGAAGCCGACTGCCCCCTCGAACGGATCGCGCTTGATGTTGTTGACCAAAGGCCAATGGAAGGTATGGACGCCCATTAGACCACCGGTCGCGGCCTCGGATGCCATCGCGAAGTAGATTTTCCAGTTCTTGTAGCGCACCGCCGACGGAACAGCGCCTCCGTAGTAGAAGAACGTGTCGCGTGCCGACGTCGCCGACTTGCCGGTCAGATAATCGATCTGGTTGACGCCCTGGAGCTTGGTCTTGACGATGCCGGGATACTGGCCCGCCATGATCTGCTTGTTGAGGTCGTTGCTCTTGGCTCCGCCGGCAATCTCGACGAAAGTCGGCATCCAGTCATACGACGCGAACATGTCGTTCAGGACGGTGCCCGGCTTGATGTGCCCCGGCCAGCGGATCACCGCCGGCGCGCGCATGCCGCCTTCCCAGGTGGTCAGTTTGCCGCCCTTGAACGGCGTGTTGCCGCCGTCGGGGTAGGTAATGACTTCGGCACCGTTGTCGGTGGTGAATACGACGATGGTGTTGTCGAGTTCGCCCATCGCCTCCAGCTTCTTCATCACCTCGCCGATGTTGTCGTCCATCTGCTTCATGCCGGCTTCATTCGCGCCCCAGTCCTTGCCGCCCTTGGTGCCGACCATGTTCAGGTACTTGTCCGGCAACATGGTGGTGATGTGCATCCGCGCCGGGTTGTACCAGACGAAGAAGGGCTTGTTGGTCTTCTTCGGGTCATTGCGATCGAGGAAGTCGATGACCTTGGCCGAGATTTCCTCATCCACGGTCTCCGACCGTTTGAGCGTCAGCGGGCCTTCGTCCTTGCACGTCTGGTTGGCCTCGGAGCCATCGGACGAGGTGCAGGCGATCACCGGACGCGGCGGCATCATGCACAGCGCGGTCTTCGCATCCACCGCGCCGGCAGGATCGCTGAGGCCGCGCACCGGCGTGTTCTTGCACGGCGCCACGATGGCCTGCTCGGTCGGGCTCTTGTTGATGTCAGGGAAGCTCACCCCCTGCATCGCATCGAGGTGATAGAGATAGCCCCAGAATTCCTGGAAGCCGTGCGCCGTCGGCAGCGCAGCCGAATGGTCACCCAGGTGGTTCTTGCCGAATTCACCGGTGTTATAGCCGAGATCGAGCAGGAACTTGGCCAGCGACGGGGTGCCGGGCTGCAGGAAGGACGGGCTGCCCGGCAGTTGCGGCGGGATCATGCCGGCGCGCAGCGGCGTCATGCCAGTGAAGAAGGCGGTGCGCCCGGCCGTGCAGCTCTGTTCGGCATAATAGGTCATGAATTTCGCACCCTCCAGACCGATACGGTCGATATTGGGTGTCTCACCCACCATCAGGCCCTGATGGTAGATACTCGGCTGCATCCATCCGATGTCATCCCCCATGATGAACATGATGTTTGGTTTCTTGGTATCCTGCGCCTGCGCAGTGGCAAGCCCTCCACCGAGACACGTCGCGACAGCGCCTGCCACTAAGGCCCGAGCAAGTGCTTGAATACCTTTTCGAAGTTTCATATCAATCCGCTCCTGTTAGGTTGAAACCGAAACCGTGAACGATGCATCGCTCCTCACGGATTCTTTTATCCGCTGGCTGCGGCCGGTAGGCTACAACCGAATAAAGCAAATCCGCGCGGTGTTACAGTAACAATGCGCGATGTTACGGTAACAATTACAGGGTTAGACAACAGGTACTCGGCGACTGCGATCAGCACTTGGACGGAGCCGATGTCATTTCAGTGGTTTAACGACACTTCAGAGACCTGCCAAATCCCGTCAACCGAGATCTGCTCGTCAGGACTCTGTTACTGTAACAATGTCGTGTCAGCGAGTCTGAACGCCTAGACTGAGCCACAGATCAACGTCGATGATGTTAAAGTTGTTAGAGTCTTGAACCCAAGATGTTGGTCGATCAATGCTAGTTCACGACTTGCGAGGAGATCCAGAATGATGAAGACCCTGTTCGCAGCCTCAGCTCTGACTTTGGCTCTGTTGACTCCCGCCTACGCTGCCGACGTCACCACCTGTGACGATACCTCGGTAACGCTAGTTGCTGATGCCATCAAGAATGCCGAAATCACGGGAAAGGCGGACAATGCCACGGTCGACCTGAACAAGGCCAAGGAAGCCATGGCAGCTGGAAAGACCGAGGACTGTGTGACGGCGCTCAACTCGGCAATGATGCAGCTGAAGTGAAGACTCCATAGCAGGCAATTCTTGCCAGTATTGCGGGAACCAAAGGGGCAGTGGCTGCTCCTCTGGCCAGCAGTAGTGCCACTACAAGTCGGGAGGTCCGCCGCTTGGTCAGACTCAAGGATCGCACTGAGAAATCCATGTCCGCCCGAGCAGTCAACCGAGTGGGAGAAACCTGAGATGTCATCGGTAGTTATACCAACGGCTGGGCGGGCTGACTCATAAGGGGTTCCAATTCGGGGGTATGTGTGATTCCTGAGGTGCGAAGGAGATTCGCGCCATGCCAGCAGCTGTCCGTCTTCGCGCCGATTATTCCGCCTCCGACCTTCGCCGG